>CALKXD010000008.1 GCA_938003855.1 uncultured Granulosicoccaceae bacterium
CTGGCCACCGGACAGCTGCCCCGGATACTTATCCGCCTGCTCGGGAATCTTCACCCGGGTCAGATAGTTGCGAGCGACTTCTTCAGCCTCTGCCTTGGGCATTTTACGCACCCAGATCGGTGCCAGCGTGCAATTTTCCAGCACGGTTAAATGCGGAAACAGGTTGAAGTGCTGAAACACCATGCCGACTTCACGACGAATCTGCTCAATGTGCTTGAGATCGCCCGTAAGCTCTGTGCCATCGACCCAGATTTCACCACGCTGATGCTCTTCGAGCCGATTGATACAGCGAATCAGGGTCGACTTACCCGATCCCGACGGCCCGCACACGACAATTCGTTCACCGGAGTTCACCGTCAAATTAATATTTTTCAGCACGTGAAACTGCCCGTACCACTTATGCATCTCACTGATCCGGATCATCACTTCGTCGCTCACCGCAATTTGCGCTGGTGACATCTCCGCACCGGAGGATTGTTGAGTATTATCGGTCATAAATTTTCCCACCCACTGGAAGTGACACCGCCGTTAGTCTTCACGATAGCCAGTGTGAAGTTTTTTCTCCAGGTATATGGAGTAGCGCGACATGCTGAAGCAGCAAACAAAAAAGAACAGGGCTATAAACACGTAGACTTCAGTTGAAAGACCGGTCCACTTGATGTCGGACAAGGACGCCCGCCCAATACCGAGAGGATCCAGCAGCCCGATAATGATTACCAGCGTCGTATCCTTAAACAGCCCGATGAAGGTATTCACAATTCCGGGAATCGAGATTTTCAACGCCTGCGGAAGCACCACCAGACGCATGGACGCCCAGTATTTCAGCCCCATCGCATCGGCCGCCTCATGCTGGCCTTTTGGTATCGCCTGCAAACCGCCTCTCACTACTTCAGCTATGTAGGCCGATGAAAACAACGTCACCATTATCAACACGCGAAGCAACAGATTAAAGGTGGTACCGGGAGGCAAAAAGTAGTTCAGCATCGTCGAGGCCACAAACAGCAGGGTAATCAGCGGCACCCCACGGATGAACTCAATAAAACCAGTACAGAGCCAGCGGATAATATGCAGATTCGATTGCCGGCCCAGCGCCAGAACAATTCCGATCGGCAGCGAACAAACAATGCCCGTCACACCAATCACCATGGTCAGCATAAACCCGCCAAAGCGCGAAGTCTCAACTGGAACCAGTCCAAACCCACCCAGCAGCAACCAGGCACCAATGAAGGGAAACGCCAGCGAAAACCACAACAAATACTTACGGTTCGGGAGCTTATCCCATAGCACCGGAAGCAACGCCAGACCAAAAAGCACGAATGTCAAGTTGACGCGCCAGCGCTCTTCGAGCGGGTAAAAACCATAGGTAAACTGCCCCAGACGCTTATCGATAAACCCCCAGCAGGCACCGGTTCCCAATTCGCGACAATGATTGCGGGAATCTGCGACAAACACAGAATCAAAGAACATCCAACCCGCCAGAGGCGGAATCATCAAGTACAGCAGGTAAGCAGTTACCAACGTCAGTATGATGTTGAACGGCGATGAGAAAAGATTTTTATGGAGCCACAACAACACTCCGGTCTGACCCACAGGCGGCTTTAAATCAGGATGCTCGCCCGGAACATAGGTACCCGTTTTCATTTACCGCTCCACCAGCGATATACGCCTGTTGTACCAATTCATAAAGAAGGAGATCGTCAATGAGAAAGACAGATACAACCCCAGCACGATAATCATGCATTCCATCTCTCTGCCCGACTGATTCAGCGTGATACCGCCGATCGTCGCGACGATATCCATGTAGCCAATGGCAATGGCAAGCGAGGAGTTTTTAGTGATGTTCAGATACTGGCTGGTCAGTGGCGGGATGATAACGCGCAATGCCTGCGGAATGACAACCAGATTCATGGTGCGCTTGCGCGGCAAACCAAGCGCCAGTGCAGCCTCGGTCTGTCCGTGACTAACTGCTTCGATTCCAGACCGGACATTTTCGGCGATAAATGCAGCGGTATACAATGACAACGCGAGCCATAACGACAGGAACTCAGGCTTCAGCGCCATACCGCCCTTAAAGTTGAACCCCTTCAGCTCAGGCTGCTCCCAGCTTAGCGGCATACCAGACAGAAAAAACACCAGAATTGGCAAACCAATAATTGAACCCAGCATTACCCAGAATATCGGCGATTGCTCGCCCGTCAGTGCCTGCTTGGTTTTCGCCGTTCTGCGGTACCAGAAAGCGTATACAACGCCAATAGCAAACGCGGCAATCACGGCCCAGAACAAGGGCTCCGTAACCGGCTGCGGCATGTAAAAACCGCGATTTGTCAGAAAAAAACTGTCAGCTACATTGATAGCCTGCTTGGGCTTTGGCAGCGAGTGGACCAGGATTCCATGGATCAGCAGAATATGCACAAGCACCGGCACATTCCGAACAAACTCGATGTAGCAATAAGCCAGGCGATTGACCAGCCAATTGGGGGACAATCGCAGTACGCCAAGGATAAACCCGAGAATAGTGGCAAGGATAATCCCGCACACAGCGACCAGCAACGTGTTGAGAATACCGACGACAGCTGCCCTTGCATGGGAGCTTTGCGAGTTGTATTCGATCAGGTGCTGATTGATGTCGTAGTTGGATTCCTGCTGGAGAAACTCGAACCCAAACGGTTTTCCGAGTTTTTCAAAATTTTCAACCACATTGCCGGCCAGGTACAACACCACCGAGCAAAAGGCGATCATCGCCAGGAGTTGAATCAGAACGCCGCGGGATTTCTTATCAGTCCAGAGCTTTCCTATGGAAAAGCTGGATTGGGGCGGCGGTGACGAATAATCTATTGATTGCGACAAGGTAGGGGACGCCTGCGCGAAGTAAAAAACAGTGCTCGCAGCAATGGAGGCGCGCGTTCAGCGCACCTCCACACTATCTGGAGCGTTAAGTACTAACCGCAATTCCTAGCGGAAAGGAGGAGAGTACAGAATGCCGCCTTTAGTCCACAGGTTATTCACGCCACGCTCAAGACCAATCGGAGTAGATGCACCGATATTGCGGTCGAAAACTTCACCGTAGTTACCTACCATTTTGATAGCACGCCATGCCCAGGCTTTATCCAGACCGATCATCGCACCCAGATCGCCTTCTGAACCCAGCAGACGGTTGATTTCAGGATTGTCAGTACCGGTAGCCATCTGATCAACATTTTCAGATGTTACACCGAATTCTTCAGCGGTAATCATCGCATTCAGGGTCCAGCGCACCAGGTCAGCCCATTCGCTGTCGCCGTGACGAACCAGCGGTCCGAGAGGCTCTTTAGAGATGATTTCCGGAAGCAGCGCGTGCTCTGCAGGGTTTTCGAAGGTAGATCGAGTTGCCGCCAGGCCTGACGCATCAGTTGTGTAGACGTCGCAGCGACCCGCTTTGTAGTTAGTCTGCGCTTCGTCATTTGTTTCGATTGGAACTGCTTCGTACTCGATACCGTTGATACGGAAAAAGTCAGCAAGGTTCAACTCGGTGGTGGTACCGGTCTGAATACACACTGAAGCACCATCGAGTTCTTTGGCGCTGGTGACACCCAATGCAGTCGGAACCATGAAGCCCTGACCGTCGTAGTAATTAACACCGACAAAATCGAGTTTCAGGTCGGTGTCACGACTGAAAGTCCAGGTGGTATTACGAGCCAGCATATCAACTTCACCAGATGCCAGTGTAGTGAAACGAGTCTTGCCGGTAGTGGTGGTGTATTTGACTTTTGATGTGTCGCCAAAAATGGCAGCAGCAACGGCTTTACAGACATCAGGGTCAAAACCCTGCCAATCACCTGCGTCGTCGGTGAAAGCGAAACCGGCCACGCCTGTCGAAATGCCGCACTGAAGGAAGCCTTTCGCCTGAACGTCGGCGAGAGTGCCGGCTGAAGCACCATTGCTGAGCGCCATTGACGCAAGCGCCGCTGTCGCTATAGTCGTAAATTTATTCATTATAAGTAAACTCCAGGTGAGGAACGATTTAGTCGAGTTATTCTCTTATTGCATCCCTGCTTACTCAATGCGCGTCGTGCAGTCTGAGTAGACGGGCGCACCCTAGCATAGATACACTTTATCATCCAACCCATGTGTACAGCACGGCAAAGCGAATGGCGGTTTCCGACACGATTTGTGCATTAGATCATATTCTCGGGTAATCTGAATCATATCTCGTCTCGAGCCAGTTTCGGGACAATCGCTCGTCACCCGTCGTTTGCACTTGTAATCTTTCGATTATCAAATTCAGCTAACTTCCTGTCTGCATACAAATGTATTTACAAAGGCACATTTGTCATACTCTGAGTCTAAAATGAACAGACTGACTACCTCCTTTATTTTTTGCCTGTTCCTGTGGTTACTGTGGAGCGGCATGTATCAACCATTGATGTTGATACTCGGCGTCGCATCCTGCCTGCTGGTTGCCTGGGTCACCTCGCAACTGCAAGTGGTCGATAGCAGTGAACGGCCGTTGCTGATCTTCGCAAGAATGATCGGCTATGTACCATGGATCGGACTTGAAATTATCAAATCTAATATTGACGTCGCAAAGCGAATTTGGGCGCGCGACATGCCGATATCACCCACAATTGTCACTGTACCGGCTACCCAGAAGACCGCCCTTGGTCTGGTCATTCATGCCAACTCTATTACCATGACTCCGGGGACTTTATCTATAGACGTTGAGCCAGGCCTGATCGAAGTACACGCGCTCACAGCCGACTCGATCCCCGACCTGAAAAACGGCGAGATGGATCGCCGCGTAACCCGACTGGAAGGCACTCGCTAATGTTTATTGCCGCAATGATCGCAGTGCTGGTAACGATGCTGATGGCACTCACACGCAGCTTCATCGGACCGACTATCTACGACCGCATTCTAGCTATAAATTCTGCCGGCACTGCCACTGTACTGTTTATCGCTGTACTGGGGTTTCTTATGGGCCGCCCCGAATTTCTCGATATAGCTCTGGCCTACGCACTTATAAATTTCATTGGGACCCTCGCTGTGCTGAAATTTTTCAAATTTGGCAACCTCGGCGGATCTGGTAGCGTCGATACCTCGGCCACACCCCGCTAATGGGCCTTCTACTCGATATAGCCAGTTGGATTCTATTGCTGTCAGGCGGCTTCTTTTGCATCACAGCCGGTGTTGGCCTGCTGCGTATGCCCGACTTTTTCACCAGGGCCCATGCCAGTAGCATCCTCGATAGCATGGGTGCTGGATTAATTCTGATCGGCCTGGCCTTGCAGGCCCCTAGTTTTCTGATCGCACTAAAACTTTTGTTTATCTTTTTCTTTTTAATCATAACCAGTCTGGCAGCAATTCACGCGCTAGCGCAGACCGTCAATGTGGCCGGCGTGCATCCTCACCACGCCAACATTGTGCAACGCCTCGACAAAAACGCCGATGCACAATACCCGGTCTCTGCCGGGGCGGACGCCACGTCATCCACACCCGATGCACCGGGCACAGAGGAGCAATCGTCATAGAATTCCTCATTAACGGCTTGCTGCTAAGCATGCTCGTCGCCACCGTCTTCGTCATCATCCGACTCGAAAAACTAATGTCGGCCGTTATGATGATGGGGTTTTTCAGTCTGCTGAGCTCGTGTATTTTTATGGTACTCGACGCAGTTGATGTCGCGTTTACCGAAGCGGCCGTCGGCGCCGGGGTATCGACGATATTTTTTCTCGCTGCTATAGCCATTGTTGGTCGGACCTCGCGTCCGGTAAAACCCAACAAAATGATCGTGCCGTTAATCACATGCCTCGGTACCGGCGCCATTTTAATATACGCCTCGTTTGATATGCCACGTTTCGGTATCAACGACGCACCCATTCACCAACATGTTGCGCCACGCTACCTCAACGATTCGGCTGGTGAGGTAGGACCACCTAACGTGGTTACATCCGTGCTGGCCAGTTACCGCGGCTACGATACCTTTGGTGAAGTCGGCGTAGTATTCACGGCTTTCATCGGCGTGTTTTTGTTACTCGGCGCCGGCACCCGGAAATCTGGTAAGGAGCGCCCCGCCCCGCCGAATGTTGGCGAAGGGTCGATGCGACAGAAAGTCGTCCTGAGAGAAGTGTCAGATCTGGTGATAGCCCCCGTGCTTATCTTTGCCCTGTATGTGCAATGGCACGGTGACTTTGGTCCCGGGGGCGGCTTTCAGGCAGGGGTGATCTTCGCCAGCGGCATCATTCTCTATGCACTGATCTATGGAATCGTTCCCGCGCAGAAGGTTATGCCACCGCGCAAGCTAGCCTACTTTCCCGCCATCGGTCTGCTGCTCTACGCCGGCGTCGGCGTGGTGAGCATGTTTAAGGGAGGAAACTTCCTGAACTACAGCGTGCTCGCACACGACCCGCTTCACGGACAGCATTACGGCATTTTAATTATAGAGTTAGGGGTGGGTATTACCGTGGCAGCCGTAATGATCAACATCTTTTTCTCGTTCTCAGAGAGATCACTGTAAATGTTTACGGGGTTATTTAACTATTGGGTTGTCATTATCATCATGATGTCCGGGTTGTATGTAGTGATGTCGAGCAGCAACCTGATTAAAAAGATCATCGGGCTGAATATTTTTCAAACCGCGGTGTTTATTCTGTTTATCTCAATGGGAAAAATATCCGGTGGTACCGCTCCGATTCTCGCAGAGGGCATCACCGCCTACAGCAACCCGCTGCCGCATGTACTTATTCTTACCGCCATTGTTGTTGGCGTCGCCACAACAGCATTAGGCCTTGCCATCGCTGTACGCGTGCATGAGGCCTACGGGTCAGTAGACGAAATTGAAATCGCGGCTATCGATGCCGCCGATTTTGATCAGGAAACACCAGCCAAGCCGGCCGAAGATACTACCTCATGAGTAACCAACTACCCGCAATAGTGTTGCTGCTAACTCTGCTGGCCGCACCGCTGTGCTCAATGATGCGCAACGGCGACCACGCATGGAAACTGGCCGTCAGTTCTGCATGGCTCTCCGTTGTAGCTGCATTCGCCTTACTTCAACAGGTCTGGGGTGGCTACGAAATCAGCTACCACATGGGGGGATGGCCTCCACCCTGGGGTATAGAAGTAAGAATTGACGAGCTTAGCGCTCTGGTACTGGTGCTGGTGACACTGTTTGGCTCTATCGTACTGAGTGCGCTGCGCGAATCACTCCGACCGATCATGCGCAGCCACAGACACAGCCTCTACTACACCACCTTCCTGCTTTGCATGGCATCGTTAATCGGAATCACGATCACCGGCGATGCGTTTAACGTGTTTGTGTTTCTGGAGATTTCATCACTGTCGACCTACGCGCTAATCGCCCGCGGCCGTGACCGACGCGCACTGACTGCCTCGTTTCGCTATTTAATCATGGGGACCATTGGTGCGACTTTTATTCTGATTGCCATCGGCTTTATCTATATGGTGACCGGCACACTGAATATGGCCGACCTCGCCGAACGACTGCCGGCTCACGCTGACAACCGCGTCGTCCAGGCATCATTCGCCTTTTTTACTATCGGGATTGCCCTGAAAGTGGCGGTTTTCCCACTGCACTACTGGTTGCCCAACTCCTACACCTACGCCCCCAAAGCGACCACCGCGTTTCTTGCAGCAACCGCCACTAAGGTGTCGCTGTACGTAATGATTCGTTTTGTCTTTGATGTCTACGGTATTGAGTTTTCGTTCCAGCAAATGCAACTTGGTTTGCTGCTGGTGCCGCTGAGTATTGCCGGATTTCTGATCGCATCGCTCACTGCAGTTTTCCAGAACGATGTCAAGCGATTGCTCGCCTGGTCCAGTGTTGCACAACTTAGTTATATGGTGCTTGGTCTGGGCTTACTGAACATTGACGGCCTGACCGCCTCGATCACTCATATGTTTAACCATGCCATGATCAAGGCCGGCCTTTTTCTCGCCCTCGCGGCGATGATCTACCGGGTTGAATCAAGCAAGCTCTCCGACCTGGCAGGCATTGGTCGCACAATGCCCTACACCACGGCAGCGTTTGTAATATTGGGACTGGGGCTTATCGGCGTCCCGCTGACGGCAGGTTTCGTCAGCAAATGGTATTTAATCAGCGCCGCACTAGAGAAAGACTGGTTATGGCTGGCCGTATTGCTGATCGCCTCGTCGCTGATGGCAGTGGTATACATCGGTAAAATTATCGACGCCGCCTATTTCAAACCCGTGTCAGCATCACACGCGCAGGTAAAGGAAGTACCTCCCATCATACTGATTCCGTGCTGGACGTTTGCTTTGCTCACAATTTATTTTGGTATCGATACACGCCTTTCGGCAGGGCTCGCTGGACGCGTAGCCCAGACATTGCTCGGGGTCGGATCATGACTGCGCCAACACTATTGCTGCTATGTGTGCTGATTCCCTTACTTGGCGGTGTATTTCTCGCCCTGCAAGGCAAGTCGCCCAACACCCGTGACACCATCTCTCTGGTAACCGGTGTCGCGCTGTTTGCGGCGGTGCTGGGTTTGTATCCGGCTGTTCTGGCCGGTGAATCACCGCTGCTGATTTTAGCCGAACCGATAAAAGGCCTGCCAATATCTCTGCAGGTTGAGCCACTCGGCCTGCTGTTCGCAACCGTCGCATCAGGCCTTTGGATTCTGACCACAATCTACGGCATGGGTTACATGCGTGGCAACAAGGAGACTCACCAGACGCGATTCTTCCTTTGCTTTGCCATCTCCATCGCTGCCGCAATGGGCATTGCCTTCGCGGGCAACCTGTTCACGCTGTTTTTATTCTACGAAATGCTTACCATTTGCACCTACCCGCTAGTGACTCACAAGGGCAATGAAGACGCGCGACGCGGCGGTCGTATCTATCTGGGCATCCTGATGTTCACCTCGATCGGTTTTTTATTGTTCGCCACTCTGTGGACCTACAATCTGGCAGGCACCCTCGATTTTCGCGCAGGCGGAATATTGCAGGACCACGTTACGCCAACCACCGCTCTAATATTATTGACACTGTTTGCCTTTGGCACCGGCAAAGCGGCCCTCATGCCGTTTCACCGCTGGCTACCGGCAGCGATGGTCGCTCCGACGCCGGTCAGTGCTTTGCTGCACGCCGTTGCGGTGGTAAAAGCCGGTGTATTCACCATCCTTAAAGTCACTATCTATATTTTCGGCATCGACCTTATCGCGGAAACCGGCGCCGGTGAGATTGCCCTGTGGGTTGCAACATTTACCCTTACCGTCGCCTCTCTGGTTGCCTTGACGAAAAACAATCTTAAAGCTCGACTGGCCTACTCCACCATCGGACAACTCAGCTATGTTGTCGTCGGTGCCATGCTGGCCAATGCAGCCGGAATCATCGGCGCCACTATGCAAATTGCGATGCATGCAATGGGTAAAATCACTTTGTTTTTCTGCGCCGGAGCAATCTACGTCGCGACACACAAAACCGACATCAGCGACATGCGCGGGCTTGGCTACAAAATGCCGTTTACCTTTGCCGCGTTTTTCATCGGTTCCATCAGTATTATCGGGTTGCCCCCGATGGGGGGATCATGGGCAAAGTGGCACTTGTTGCTCGGGTCAATCGAAGCGACTCAGTGGATTATTGTCGGTGCTCTTTTGCTTAGCTCACTGCTTAACATCGCCTATCTAATACCGGTTGCCGCACGGGCGTTCTACATGACGCCAGAGCAAAAAGCAGCACCGGGGCCAATCGCCGAAGCGCCAATGCTGTGTGTGGTGCCACTTTGTATTACCGCATCCGGTACGTTGCTGTTATTTATTTTTGGTGATGCCCTCAACCACCTCGTCACCCTGATTCCACTGAGGGCGGAGCTGCCATGAGCCACAATCCTGACGACAAAAACTGGTGGCTGGACAACCCTGCCAACATTAAGCTGATCATCGGTGCACTGGCCGTCACTTGCGCCGCGCTGTTTATCGCCGACTTCCTCTACCACAAACACGGTCATTTCGGCTTTGAGCAATGGCCCGGATTTTACGCCTGGTACGGCTTCCTGAGTTACTGCGCAATCGTGCTCACCGCCAAGCAACTGCGAAAGTTTATCGGCCGCGATGAATCCTACTACGAGACCGAGGATTCTGACACCAGTAACGAAATACCGTCCATGGAAGACGAGCAACGCGCAAATGACCCTGCCGCCAGGGGAGAAGACGCATGACCAGCCTTAACCCCGCCCTGCTGTTCTTACTGGCCGGCGTCTTATTACCCCTGCTGCCATCGGCAACGCGACGTCACTGCGTTCTGATCGTCCCTTTGGTCGGTATGCTGCTGCTATGCCTGACACCCTACGGCAGCTATGGTCAGGGGGATATTTTCGGCCTGCAGATGGTGAGCTATCGGCTCGATAAACTGGCGTTTGTCTGGGCACTGATATTCCATATCGCAGCGGTCATCGGCGCGATCTACGCATTCCATCTCAAAGACCCCGTGCAACAAGTGGCGGCGCTGATTTACCAGGGTGCAGCTATCGGCGCGGTGCTCGCCGGTGACCTCCTGACCCTGTTTATCTGGTGGGAGCTCACAGCGATAGCCTCTGTGTTTCTAATCTGGGCACGACGTACTGATCGCGCCTACCGTGTAGGCATGCGCTACCTGATTATTCAGGTTGGCTCTGGCGTCATTCTGCTCACCGGCGTATTGCTGCAACTGCACACCACCGGCAGCCTTGCGTTTGAGCACATCGGCCTCGGCTCCCTGGCCTCCTGGTTTATTTTTGTCGCCTTTGGTATCAAATGCGCCTTCCCGTTCCTGCATAACTGGCTGCAGGATGCCTACCCGGAAGCAACAGTGACGGGCACAGTCATCCTGTCTGCATTTACGACCAAGCTTGCCGTGTACGCGCTGGCGCGGGGCTTTGCCGGCACCGAGATACTGATCTGGATCGGCGCTACGATGACCGCATTCCCGATCCTCTTCGCCGTGATCGAAAACGATTTACGCCGGGTACTCTCCTACAGCCTTAACAATCAGCTCGGTTTCATGGTAGTTGGCATCGGCATTGGCACCGAATTGTCACTGAACGGCACCGCCGCCCATGCATTCAGCCACATTCTGTACAAAGCTCTGCTGTTCATGGCAATGGGCGCTGTACTGTATCGAGTGAAGACCATCAAAGCATCCGAGCTTGGTGGCTTGTACAAGTCGATGCCGTGGACAACGGTCTTTTGCATTATCGGGTCGATGTCAATTTCAGCGTTTCCGCTATTCTCCGGTTTTATCTCTAAATCAATGATTCTCACCGCAGTCGCCGAGCAGCACTACACCTGGGTATGGCTGGTGTTACTTCTGGCCTCAGCGGGTGTGATGGATCACTCGGGCATTAAAATTCCGTTTTTTGCGTTCTTTGCGCACGACAGTGGCAAGCGCTGTGACGAAGCGCCACTCAATATGCTTATCGCGATGGGCATCGCGGCCTTTTTGTGCATCGCTATCGGCATCTATCCGGATGCGCTCTACGCGATACTGCCCTACACCGTCGACTATGTACCCTATACCACCACGCACGTGATCACACAGTTGCAACTCCTGATGTTCTCTGCGCTGGCGTTTGCGGTACTCTTTTTAAGCGGGCTATACCCACCAGAAATTAAATCTGTCAATCTCGACACCGACTGGTTCTACCGCGTTGCAGCCGTCCATGTGCTCACGCCGCTGACGAACGCTGCCAAAAAATCAACGGCAGCCGTGTTTGGCACCACCGACCGGCTTGCTCAGTTCAGTCTTAACCGCATGAACGACTGGGTCGGCCCAAAGGCCTGGCTCACCAGAACGGTCGATTCCAGCGGCATGGTGGCGCTGGTGCTCGGTTCACTGCTGGTGTTCCTCCTGGTCTATTTGTTCTGACATCCGCCAATCCGAACTTAAGTCCAATTTCCTAAAACGGGCGAATGCCGCCCGCAGGATGTTAAAAACGTAAAAATCCCTCATTAGTAACCAGCCAGTAACGATGCAAAGGCCTCTGTGGCGTTTGATTGCGATATATTTGCGTAACGAAATTGATACATTTCGTATCACCAGAATAATAATAAAGTAAATATCGTAATTCCCCCATTCGGAGCCACTCGTAAATGAAATTCACCGTATCCAAGTCGGCACTGGCTGTCGCCATCGCCGCATCTCCTATGGTGGCAAATGCCGTCGTACTGGAAGATTATCTCGTCGCCAACAGCTCCTATGAAGAGGCCTACCTCGACGCCCAGTTCAACGCGGGCGACGGACCTCAAAACGAGCAGATCGACTACGATTTCAGCCTCAACAGTCAGTTTTCCAAAACTTTCAGCACCCTGCCACGCTCGTGGAGCTACACGCTCGGTGCTTCAGCCGAAGCCAACCAACTTGCCGTTGTTCCTACTCGCACACTGGTTGACGCCACCGGCGCACCCGTACTCGACGCCAATGGCCAGCCGCAAACCGAAAATCTGCCGGACAGCTCGGACAACTGGACTGTTGAAGCGGAAGGAACCATTGATACTTACTTTATAAATTCACAGTATCCACAGGCTTTCTGGTTTGGTCAGGGCCGTTTCGCACACGACGACGCAGCGCCGGATGACGATATCTCGGCCACTCTCGGTATCGGCTATGGCCGCGTCTACAACGCAACACCGCTGGCCAAAGTTATCCGTATCGTAGAAGAACTCAATGTAGAAGGCATTCTGACCGGCCCGATCCCCGACTCAGTGGCACTTGAAGTGGCAGAGATCATTGATCGTGAAGACGAATTCAAAAGTAAATTCGGCGCTGATCAGTATCGACGGGACTACTACGCGGCCATCGAATCTGCACTGGCACGCAGTGGTGCAGTAAGAGACGGTAAGCTGGGCGCACTGGGCGCACTGACTGTTGACGAAATCCTCGAAGAAGAGCCAATCAGCGTGCGCAAGCACGGCTGGGTGGTTCGACTCGGTGCTGGTTTCCAGGCAAGTGAGCTGGGCGGTCTGGCCGACAACGATCCCAAGCTGCTGCTGCAATGGGAATACGCCAAACCTTACGGATACAAAGGTCAATTCATCAACCTGCTGACGTATGAACCCGTCTTCGGTGATGAAACCACTCAGGCTATTCGAAACCAGATGAGCTACTCGCATGAGCTGTCTGACCGTGTTGACTGGGTAAATACCTGGTCGGCGTCAATCTCGGATGGTGTCGAGGACACCGGCGCTGATAAGGAAACTGTTACTCACCTGCTGAGTTCTTCCTATCGCTACCACCTGAACAATCGCCTCGACTACACGGCAACATTGTCCCTGAGTCAAACCGATGTGACGACGACACCGACCAACCCCGCAGAGCCTGATGGCGATGCTGATCCAACCATCAAGTTCAACATGGGCTTCAAGTACCGCCTCAAGTGAGTTGACTTGAAAGCAGAGTGAATCAAACGGGGGCTTATGCCCCCGTTTCGTTGTCCGGCCCCTGGATAGTTATATTGATCGAACCCACTGTTGGCGTGCTGATGCTGAACACGCACTTTCCCCGGCTGGCCGGCGACATTGGCAATCCGGAATCTTTTGACTACCCGGTCGTTTACAAAACCGTTGAGCGGGCCAATCCTGCCACTGTCATCACCCGACACGCAATGGCACAGAGTCTCGAGGACGACTTCACCATCGCCGCGCTAGAGCTGGCAGATCAGGTCGATGTAATTTCCACATCGTGCGGCTTCCTGAGTCCGCTGCAAGACAAGCTCGCCAGACAATGTGGTGTGCCCGTAATTACTTCTGCACTCACCTTGCTGCCGCTACTGAGCGCAATCCACGGAGGCATGGATTCACTCGGCGTTATGACGTTTGACAGCTCCACCCTGAACGTTCGCCACCTTGGCAACAACGCTCCGACCGCCATTGTCGGCCTGCATCCCGACGACAGTCTGCGCCAGACAATAGCGCAAGACAGCCCCAGGCTCGACGCAGACAAAGCCCGGCACGAGGTACTACGCTGCGCGCTGGAATTAACCCGGCAAACAGACTCACTGCGCGCCATCGTGCTCGAATGTACCAACCTGTCACCGTATAAGGCCGAGTTGCGCACCCACACCGGTCTGGCCGTCTATGACATCATCGACGCGGTTCACTGGCTGATCCAGGCCCAACCCGATTCCGCCTGACGCCACGATCACTAACGGGCAATTACAGCTGGTTTGCGATAAGCTGTGCTCTGCCCAAAGAAACTATAATCCCCCGTGGAAGACTGGATCACCAGGCGCTCGCAAAACCGAACGCCCACTAAGTCCCGATTTAACGCCGGTGCTACCGAAAGCCATTTCCAGCGCGATCGCGCACGTGTCATTCACAGTGCCTGGTTTCGAGCCCTGCAATCCAAAACCCAGGTACTGGGTTTAGGCGAGAGTGATTTTTATCGCACCCGGCTGACCCACTCACTGGAAGTTGCTCAGATCGGTTCCGGCATCTGCGAGCATTTGCGGGCAACGGCAAGCAACGACGAGCACCGCGAATGGCTGGCCCCTTCCGGACTAATGGATGCCGCCTGTCTGGCGCATGACATCGGCCACTCACCATTCGGGCACGGTGGTGAAGTCGCCCTAAACTACATGATGCGTGACCATGGCGGTTTCGAGGCCAATGGTCAAAGCCTGCGAATACTGGCGCGCCTGGGGGAGTACTCCGAGAACTGCGGCCTCGACCTGACCCGCCGCGCGACACTTGGCATCATCAAGTACCCGGGTTTCTGCGATGACCTGGCCAGGTATAGCATCGAACCCGGCACGTCTTCGTCACTCAACCTCGATCAATGGCATCCGCCAAAAGGTATATACAGCGATGAGGCAGAGGTTCTTGACTGGGTACTTCAGCCGTTTGATCAATCAGATCGCACTACCTTCCAGCACACCATCAGCCCCGATCAAAGCCACTTGAAAACTCGCTATAAGAGCTTTGACACCTCGATCATGGAACTGGCTGACGACATTGCCTACGGCGTGCATGACCTTGAAGACGCGATCGCCATGTCACTGCTGTCTCCACGCCAATGGCAGCTTAATTTTTTAATACCGCTGGAAGAAATCACTGACAACCCGATCAAAAATAATCGCGACTTTTACACCGAAAACCTGTTTAGCGGCAGTAATAAAAAACGCAAGCACGCAATCAGCAAGCTAGTCGGCTGGTTGATCACCCATGTCGAACTCGAAGAGCAAAAGCAGTTCAGCCACCCCCTGTTACGACTGCAGGCCAGCATGACACCCGATGCCATGGCGATGCTGAAACTACTGAAAAAGTTCATCATGGAAGAAGTAATTCTCAGACCTGAATTGCAAGCGCTGCAATACCGGGGGCAGCAGGTCGTGCTAAAGATTTTTGATATCTATTTGCACAATCAGAAGCGCCTGTTACCAACAGCGGTGTACCAGGAGTCCCGCGACTCGGACAACCCGCACCGTATACTATGTGACTACATCTCGGGCCTGACCGACGCCTCTGCAACGCGTATTTTTCATCGTTTTTCAACACCGAGCGCAGGTTCTATATTTGACCGCGTCTAGTTGCTTGCTTTTTTCACGTGCGCAAAGAACAGTCGCGACGCAGCTCCACCCGGCACATTCAATGAAACACTTTTTTCGCCAGAAGCATTGACATCAACAGGCGAACACAAGACCTCAGATGGTCCGCCAGCCCTGCTTGCAGACCACACCCACTGCAATGGCGGTAGCAAGCAATGCCATCACCGACATCGCCCAGAATGACAAACCGATGTTTACCTGCGATAGCTGACCGCTGACATAAAGCGCCAGTCCGAATATCAGCCCCAGTGCCACGCTGTCATAGATTGTCTGTGCACTGGACGTCAGTTCCTCCGGCACGCGACAGGCAATAAAGCTGACCACCGCCAACTGCGTAAACGTAAAAGTGATCGCATGCAATGACTGGATAAAAAATAAACTTATCGGATCCTGGATCAACGCCGTCAACATCCAGCGCGCCGAGGCGACCAGCCCCGACACCAGCAGCAAGCCCCAGGGGTTCAACACGGCTTGAATTCGAGCGGCGATAAAAAATATAACAATTTCGGCCACCACACCGGTCGCCCACAACAAACCAATGATCGACAAGCTGATCCCGTTGACCGACCAGTACACGGTTGACAGACTGTACAGAGAAGCATGACTGGCCATCAGTGTCGCCGCAGCGAGCAGGAAGATTGCGAACCCCGGTATCCTGAACACAGGCATCAAGGTCAGGCCCTGCAGCATCGGTTTTTTTGTTTGGTAGTTCGGCGCGCGTGCAACACACGCAACCAACCCCACAGCCCCCAGGCACATCAGCCAGATCAGTGTATTGCCACCCAGTTCACTGATCACCCAACCGCACACAACACTGGCGATCAAAAAACTGATCGACCCCCACATGCGCATGCGGCCATAGCTGGCATTGTCCCGTCGCCCTGCCGTCACTGCAATACTGTCCGACAGCGGCACACAAGTGGAAAGCAGTGCTCCCGTGACCGCCCAGGCCAGACACAGCCAGTAGAACTCCCTGGCAATTAAAAACACCGGCAACAGACAAGCTGCCAGACCGGCCACCACCAGCAACACCACCTTGCGGCGTCCGAGCCGATCAGCCAGGTTGCCAGCCATAAGTGTCAGCGGAATTTTTAACCAGGACGCTGCGGCCAGCACCACCCCGATCTGAGCGGTATCAAGCCCGGTCTGACGCAGCCACTCCGGCAGGTACACCAGGCCCAGACACAAAACCCAGAACATCATTGCGTAAATCGACGCAATACGGCCGGCAGGGCGATCATAGGCACCTGCCAGTTTACCCGCTACAACCATGGACTACTCATTAGGTATCTGCACGGATAACTATCCGGCTTTTAAGGTGTGAGACGAAAACGCACAGCATCGCACCAGATCCGTTGATCGACCGCCACGAAAGGCGATGCTTTGTTCTGACCGCCATCGTCGGTCAGTCGATCGCGGGCACAGCATCGCTTGCATTCCCGGGCAGACCTCAGTCTCAATTATCAATCAGCAGGCCTGTCTGTTAAGGGGGTGATGTACGGATTCACCGCTAATACGGCCACAAATCTGCAGCAGGCGAACGCTGCGCAGCAATCCGCTAATCCGGGCGACAGCAGGCATACCTGATACGCGCCGCACAGTGAGGTCAGTTGCTGCGGAAAGACCCGAAACCATCGAGAATCCGGTAAATTCAATTCAGTAACCGCGCATTCGAGCAGAAAGAAGGGCAAGGTTGCTTGATCTCACCGCACTATTGTCACATGCTATCGGTCATGGAACCAGCACCTGATGCGCGGTAACTGGCAGCCCGTCAGGACCCGTCAACGTCATCAGCCGCACTCCTGCGTCCCCACTCACCGAGGATCATCAATGAGCTCATCCCTGAACAAATTCCTGAAACCCGCCATTATCGGTGCGGTCACAGCCCTGGTTGCTGCTACCACCGTCAACGCCGCCGATATCAGCCCTGCCGTTGTTTTCGACATGGGCGGTAAATTCGATAAATCATTCAATCAAGGCGTCTACGACGGTGTCGAGAAATTCAAAACCGAAACCGGCATTGAGTATCGGGAATTTGAAGTCACCAACGAGACACAACGAGAACAAGCGCTGCGCCGCATGGCCCAACGCGGAGCTAACCCGGTACTGGGTGTCGGCTTTGCACAAGCGCCGGCCATGGAAAAAGTAGCAAAAGAATTCCCCGATACCAAATTCACCATCATCGATGCGGTCGTCGATCTGCCCAACGTACAGTCAGTGGTTTTTAAAGAGCACGAAGGTTCATTCCTGGTTGGCGTACTGGCCGCGATGGCCTCTGAAAGCGGCAAAGTAGGTTTTGTCGGCGGTATGGACATCCCATTGATCCGTCGCTTTGCCTGCGGCTACGAGCAAGGTGCCAAGCACGCAAATGCGGACGCTGAAGTTATCCAGAACATGACTGGCACCACGCCGGCGGCATGGAATGATCCGGGCCGGGGCAGTGAACTGAGTAAAGGTCAATTCGACCGCGGCGTTGATGTCATCTATGCAGCCGCAGGCGGAACCGGCGTCGGTGTTTATCAGGCAGCCAAAGATGCTGGCAAACTGGCCATCGGTGTTGACTCAAACCAGAACTACCTGCATCCGGGCACCATGCTGACTTCCATGCTCAAGCGGGTCGACGTTGCTGCCTACAACGCGTTCAAGCAAGCCATGGACGATACCTGGCAGAGTGGCATACAGGTACTGGGTCTGGCTGAAGCCGGCGTCGGCTGGGCACTTGACGAGCACAACGAAGGCCTTGTCTCAGCAGATATGAAATCCGCCATTGAAGCCGTCTCTGCAAAAATTGTCTCTGGCGATGTAAAAGTACACGACTACACCAGCGACAACACTTGCAGCTACTAGCAGCAACTGCGCGATCAGCCAGCCACACTCAGATGACCCGGTTACGGGTTACTAACTCAAGGTCAACTGATGACAGCTGATCGACGTACGCAGGAGGGAGGCTCTCTTCCTCCTGCGATAGAACTTCGAAAAATAAGCAAGCGCTTCGGCAATGTCCAGGCAAATCAGGACATCGACCTACGAGTCGAAAGCGGCACCATCCATGGCATAGTGGGTGAAAATGGCGCTGGCAAATCCACCTTAATGAGCATCCTCTATGGCTTTTATCAAGCCGACAGCGGAAACATTCTCATCAATGGTCACACCCGAAAAATAAAAAGCTCCCGTGAAGCCATCGAGGCTGGTATCGGTATGGTGCACCAGCACTTTATGCTTGTGGATACCTTCACGGTGCTGGAAAATGTCATGCTTGGTGCAGAGCAAAGTCACCTGCTGAAAACAAGCGGCGCACATGCCCGCGACGCGCTCCGGCATCTGGCCGATGAATACGAATTAAAAGTACCGCTCGACACTCTCATCGGTGATCTACCCGTTGGTCAGCAGCAACGCACAGAGATTCTCAAAGCGCTGTATAGAAACGCAGACATACTCATACTCGATGAGCCGACCGGGGTGCTAACGCCACAGGAAGCTGATCAATTGTTCCGTGTCCTGCAAGTGCTGAAAGAACGCGGCGTGACAATCATTCTGATCACCCATAAGCTGCGCGAGATCATGGACATCACAGATAATGTCTCGGTGCTGCGACTGGGCAAAATAGTCTCAACGCAACGCACCGCCGACACCGATATGGCAACCCTTGCCGAGCTCATGGTTGGCCGCAAGCTGGTCACACAGTCGTTCGATAAAGTCAGCAATGCTGACGCCGACACTGGCATATCCGTCCGCAATGTCACTGTGACAGACGAACGTGGTCTGAATCGGCTCAATAACATCAGCTTTGACGTCAGGCGCGGGGAAATTGTCGGTATTGCAGGGGTAGCCGGCAACGGTCAGAGCACGCTGCTGGAACTGTTGTCCGGAATTAAATCGCCCTCGACGGGTGAATTCACTATCAACAATCATGTCGTCAGCACAGACGCAGCACTCGACCCCGCGCGCATGCGCGATATAGGCGTACAGCACGTGCCAGAAGATCGCTTGCGACTCGGGCTGGTAAAGGCATTTTCCGCGGCTGAGTCATCGCTGCTCGGCTACCACACAAAGCCGGCCTTTAACTGGCGCATGTTTTTAAAAGCCAGCACCATCAGAGAGGCATGCAAAAGACTGATGGTTGCATTTGATGTCCGTCCGCCCGATCCCAAACTCAAATCGGCATCTTTCTCCGGTGGCAATCAACAAAAGTTAATCCTGGCACGTGAGCTGGATAAAGCCCCCTCTGTGTTGCTGGTTGGTCAGCCGACACGCGGTGTCGACATCGGCGCAATCGAATTGATCCACCGGAAAATTGTCGAGATGCGTGACAACGGCTGCGCCGTGTTACTGGTCTCCGTTGAACTGGACGAAATCATGGCGCTCAGTGATCGCATTCTAGTGATGTACGAGGGCCAGGTCGTCGGCTCTATGCACGGCTCAGAGGCCGACAAAACCACCCTTGGTCTGATGATGGCAAATGCGCTGGATCAGGTTGCATGAATACCAGCAACGTCGAACTACCCACCTGGATTGAAGTGGTTCTGATCCCGCTGCTGAATATATTTTTAGCGCTGGTATTTTCAGGCCTGATTATCCTTGCCATTGGTGAAGACCCGATTAAAGCGGTTGGTATCATGATCAACGGCGCCTTCGGTTACGACGAAGCGATTGGCTATACGCTTTATTACACCACCAATTTTATCTTCACCGGTCTGGCGGTTGCAGTGGCATTTCACGCCCGCCTGTTTAATATCGGCGGTGAAGGCCAGGCCTATATCGGTGGTCTCGGTGTCGGGCTGGCGTTCCTGTTGCTCGACAAACACCTGCCTGCCCTTCTGCTGATACCGATTGGTATTCTGATGGCAGCGGTATTCGGCGCTCTATGGGCCTTTATACCGGCCTGGCTGCAGGCGTATCGGGGCAGCCATATCGTTATTACCACCATCATGTTTAATTTTATTGCCGCATCACTGATGGTATATCTGCTCGTCAACGTACTGATCATGCCCGGCAGCATGTCCCCTGAAACCCGTGAGTTCGATACCGCCGGCTGGCTGCCATTCATGCACGAGCTATTCGCCTGGTTCGGCGTGAACATCACGCGCACACCGTTGAATATGTCCTTCCTGCTGGCACTGGTTTGCTGCGTTCTGGTGTGGCTCTATATATGGAAAACCCAATGGGGCTATGCACTGCGCACGGCCGGTCACAGTGAGGCGGCTGCGGTTTACGCCGGTATCAACCCCAAACGCATCGTGATTATAGCAATGTGCATTTCGGGCGGGCTGGCCGGGCTGGTCGCCGTCAATGAAATCATGGGCGTGCACCATCGACTGTTACTAAACTTCCCGGCCGGCTACGGCTTTACCGGCATCGCCGTCGCACTGATGGGCCGCAACCACCCGCTCGGCATACTGGTAGCCAGCCTGTTGTTTGGCGTGCTGTACCAGGGCGGCACCGAGCTCGCCTTTGAGGTGCCGAAAATCACCCGCGAAATGGTCGTCGCCATTCAAGGACTGATCATTTTATTCTCCGGCGCACTGGCACTGATGCTACGCCCGTGGACGGTCCGGGTGTGGCTCGGCCTTACCCGACAGAGCGCAACATGAGCCTCGCCTTCACACCCGCACTGTCTCAGTGGCGCAGGATCTGCTGAACGATGGACGCAATCACACTCACCACACTGCTTGCCACCCTTGACGCTACCCTGCGAGTCTCGACGCCTCTGATACTCTGCGCTATGGCCGGATTGTTCTCGGAACGCTCCGGGATCGTCGATATCAGTCTCGAAGGCAAAATGCTTTCGGCGGCTTTTGCGGCCGGCACCCTCGCGGCGATCACCGGATCACCATGGGTTGCTCTGCTGGGAGCGATTATCGTCAGTATCGGACTGGCGCTGGTACACGGCTTTGCCTGCATTACCCACCGTGGTGATCAAGTCGTCAGCGGCCTGGCGATTAACGTACTGGCCAGTGGCCTGACTATTGTACTCGGCATCGCCTGGTTCTCGCAGGGTGGGCAAACACCGGCACTCGCCTCTGAAGCTCGCTTCATGCCGCTGGAACTGCCACTCAGCAGTAGCATTGCCAATGTACCTGTCATCGGGCAATTCTTCGATACCGTGATAAACGGCCACAACCTGCTCGTCTATATCGCACTGCTGGCGGTACCGGCCACCTGGTGGGTGGTCTACCGAACCCGCTTTGGACTGCGCCTGCGCGCAGTTGGTGAAAATCCACTGGCGGTTGACACAACGGGTATCTCGGTCAGTCGACTGCGCTATTTTTCGGTGATGATCTGCGGTGCACTGTGTGGTGTGGCCGGGGCCTATCTGGCGATTGCACAAAACGCCGCGTTCTCCCGCGAGATGACAGCCGGCCAGGGCTACATAGCGCTGGCAGCCATGATCTTCGGCAAGTGGCGACCCATGCCAGCACTGCTGGCCTGCCTGATGTTCGGCTTTCTAGACGCCGTATCAATTCGCCTGCAGGGGATTGTTCTGCCGGTTATCGGTGAAGTGCCAGTGCAGTTGATCCAGGCCCTGCCCTACATACTAACTGTCGTGCTACTGGCGGGCTTTATCGGTCGAGCCATTGCGCCGAAAGCGGTCGGCATACCTTTCACCAAAGAACGCTAAGCCGTGACAGATCACCATGCGTTGGTAAAGCACGCACAGGCCGCAATGAAACTGGCATACGCACCGTATTCGAATTTTCAGGTCGGTGCTGCCATCCTCAGCGAATCGGGCCGGATCTACTGTGGCTGCAATGTTGAAAACGCCGCCTACCCGGTGGGCTGCTGTGCCGAGGCCAGTGCGATCAGCGCGATGATCATGGGCGGCGATACCAGGATTGTTGCCATCGCCGTCGCCGGTATCGGCAATGCACTGTGCACCCCGTGCGGCGGTTGCCGCCAGCGCATCAGGGAGTTTGCTACTGACAGCACGGTGATACTGATCAGTGACAATCAAACACTTCGCCACACAGCAACGTTAACCGAGCTACTGCCATTGTCCTTTGGACCTGACAATCTATCCTAGCTTAGGCCAGACCCGGCGGTCTGGCAGTCACTGGACAGAAGTGTGTTACCACAGTGCTATAGATTTACACCCGCTTGCCGGAAAGTATTGCAATTCTCAACTTTGCCATTGCGCAGGCCCTCGGTAAACCACTGCTGACGCTGTGCTGCTGAACCATGGGTGTACATGCTCTCGTGAGGTGTTCGACCGGCTTTTTTCAACAGCACATCATCACCAATCTGCGCCGCTGCATTAAGGCCCTCCTCGAGATCCCCCTCTTCGAGGAAACGTGTCTTTTTCTGCGTGTGGTGAGCCCAGACACCGGCGTAACAGTCGGCCTGCAACTCAGTCAGCACGGACAGTCGATTTGCATCAACTTTTGACACCTGACGCTGACGACTCTGCACCTTCATCGATATGCCTTCCAGATTCTGTACGTGATGGGCAACCTCGTGACCAATCACATACGCCATCGCGAAATCACCGGGTGCGCCCATATTTTGAAGCTCCCGGAAAAAAGCGGTATCGATGTAGACTTTTTTATCACCTGGGCAGTAGAAGGGGCCGGCGGCGGAACTCTGCGTGCCACACGCAGAGCTGACACCGCGCTCAAACATCACCAGAGTGGTTGGCTGATACTTGGCGCCGTAGCTTCTGAAGATGTCTGTCCAGGTATCTTCTGTGTAGCCCAGTACTGACGCTACAAACTGCCCGGCCTGGTCATCCTTCTGCGCGCTGGCGTCGTACTGCACCCCGCCACCCGCAGGAACCCCCAGACTTGAACCGCCACCGCTACTTAAGCCACCAAGACCACCGGTCATGTTGATCAGTTTCATCGGGTTAACACCAAACACCAGACCGGCTATGACCAGGCCAATCGTCATTAGGCCACCGACTTTAGAGCCGCCACGCCGCGCTGGCGTGCCACCGCCACGCCCCCCGCGACGATCTTCAATGTTTCTACTTTTTCTACCTTGCTGCCAACGCATGAATGAGTCCCCGATATCCTGAAAAGCCGCACCGACACAGAAATCCCGAACCCCGGGCGGGGATTCGCGTTTGCCGCGCAATGTTGTTGATCTACCCGATCAGCCCGCGAGCCGTTGATTCGGGTTATTTGCCTGATCAATTTTCACTAATGATAATAAAAACTGTCCACAGGTAACAGAGGATTAACCCCGAATCCATGGATTTCGACCGCAGCTTGCGCTGCGACCCTCCACAAAGAGCACACGCTGTACGACAGCTGAACGCACGCAAAAAAAACCTCCGCCCTGACCGTCAGCGTCCCACCCTGTCACCAACCCGGCATAGCAAGGGTTATGTAGATCCAGTGTCGCGCACCTGCCAGTTGCCCGCTCCGATAAACCGGCAGATCAGTTGCCAGACAACAAGCCACCCGCAGTTGTTACACTGCAGTGACCGGAACATCAGAGACAAACCGCTCAATGAACGCCACGCTTCAATTATTGAAATCACACTCGTCTGTTCGCAGTTACAGCGACAAACCGGTGAGCGATGAGCTCTTTAACGAGATTATCGCTGCAGCACAGTCCACTGCCTCATCCAGCTTCATTCAGGCCTGTACAGTCATTCGTGTACGACAAGCCGAAACCCGCAGCAAAATAGCGGCAATCGCCGGCGGACAAAGCTATGTCGAGAAAGCCCCGGTGTTCGCCGTTTTCTGCGCCGATTTAGCCCGCGCAGAAACCTGTTGCGCCCTGCACGATCAAACTATCAACAGTGGTTTTTTAGAGCATTTTATTATCGCCACGGTGGATGTTGCGCTGATGGCTCAAAGTGCCGTCATTGCCGCCGAATCAGCTGGACTCGGCATCTGCTACATCGGAGCGGTGCGCAATAATCCACAAGCAGTGACCGATCTCCTTAAGCTGCCTAAGCTGGTGTACCCGGTTTTTGGTCTTTGTCTCGGCTACCCGGACAACGCTACCGAGTGCAAACCCCGATTGCCGCTGACCACTGTCATCAAAGACGAATACTACACCGCTGATGACGAACCCGCCGCGATTGCAGGCTACGACACAACTATGCGCACCTACTACGCCGCACGAAGCAGCAATCAAAAAAGCACTGGCTGGAGCGAGCAAATGACCTCACTGATGACCAAAGAAGCACGCCCCCACATGCTTGAGTATTTAAGGTCACAAGGATTCTGCGAAAAATAAACCGCAGCCGGTCCGGGCCGCAGCAAGCCCCCGGACCGCAACTGGCTACTTAGCGGTAAACCCGCCATCGACATAAATCACCTGGCCGGTAATATAATCCGAAGCGCTGGACGCCAGGAAAACAGTGATGCCATCGAGGTCTTTTAATTCTCCGTTTCGGCCAACGGCCGTTTGCTTCGCGTTGCGGGCGGCGATGTCGCTATCATTAAACACCGCGGCCGTCAGCGACGTCGGGAAAAAACCCGGACCAATCGCATTGCAGCAGATGCCATCGGACGACCACGCCTCAGCCATCGCTCTGGTCAGTTGCGCAACCCCCCCTTTACTCGCGCCATAGGCAATGCTGTTGGCAAACGCCCGCTCCGACTGCAGGGACGCGATGTTTATAATTTTGCCACCACCGCGCTCGCGCATGTCGGGCACAAGTTCGCGCGCCAGAAAGAATGGCACTGATAAATTCAGATTGATGGTGTCGTTCCAGGACTTGCGCGACACATTTTCCGCAGGCTCACGCAAGTTAATGCCAGCGGTATTGCACAATATATCTACCGGACCGGTCATTGCCACCGCCTCGTGCAACACATCACTCAAGTCTGCGTTTAGCAGATCTGTTTGCACCGCTACCCCGTTGCCCGGCAGGTCTTCCATCAGACTCTCCAGCGCCTCGGCATTTCGGCCAACCGCAATTACCGTTGCGCCGGCTCGTGATAAAGCAAACGCTTGCTGACGACCTATTCCCGAGGTAGCCCCGGTCACTACAGCGGTCTTGTCCTGCAAGGAAAACATCGAGTTGTCGGTCATAAGTTGCCTGTCGCTAAAAAATTCAAAGATTGAACAGTGCACCGCCGCAAAACAAATTCGTTCAGCAACAGTGATATTTTCAACCCGCTACTATACCGCTACCGCCAACAGCACACTATCGCGAAGTGTCGCGAAGGCAGGCAGCAAATGCATTAGTGTCGCAGCCTTGCTGCAGGTCGCGCCTGCCGACTGCAGCCAACGTAACAGTCCACTCGCAGGCCACGGACTCTGCACCCTGATTCTGATGAACTACACTTGGTAGTTGTCTTAACCACAACCTGAAACCTGTATTTAACGGTAACCCGGTTGATCGAAATGGTCGGACTATTACCTGCTGCCCGGACAGATAATTAATTCAAGAGCTAAAAAAATGACTTTGAATCTAAATCGCACCTTACTTAGACGACTTGCGACAAGCGGGGTTGCCACATTAACCCTGACGCTCGCGGCCTGCGACAGCGCCATGCTCACGGGCGAAGCCACTCCTCCGGCACCACCGGCACCACCGGCCGAGCCGGTTAACCTGATCGATACCGCGATCGCTGCCGGAAACTTCACCACGCTTAATGCTGCACTGGAAGCCGCCGGTCTCAACACGTTGCTGGCCGACGACAGCGCCGACCCCACCTACACCGTTTTCGCCCCCACCGATGCCGCTTTTGCCGCGCTGGGTCAACCGGCTGTTGACGCACTACTGGCAGACAATGACCGATTAAACGAAGTATTGCTCTACCACGTGCTGCCATCCAGGGTAAACGCAACCGCCGCCACCGCACTGGCCGGTAGCAGGATCACCATGCAAAACGGTGATCAGGCCGCCGTGTCAGTGCTGGAAAATCAGCTCAGAATTAACACGGCCGCCGTCATCACACCGGATATCGGCGCTAGCAACGGTATCATTCATGCGATCGACTCGGTGCTGATGCCACCGTCCGATACCACTAACAGCGACGATGTGATCACCGCGCTGCGTGCCGACGCCGACTTTACCACTCTGGTGGCAGCGATTGACGCCGCAGGCCTGGATACCAGCCTCAGCGATACCGACTCGACATTTACATTATTCGCTCCCAACAACGCGGCGTTCGCTGCTCTGGGTGATGAAAACGTCAACAGTCTGCTTGCTGACACTGACGGCTTGCGTAATGTTCTGCTCTACCATCTGATCAGTGGCCAAAGCGTCGATTCCATAACCGCCATGACCCTGGCCGGCACGTCAGTCGCAGCAGCGAACAGCAGCGCTCTGGACATCACTATTGATCAAGGCAAACTGATGATTAATACATCTGCAGTGACACGTGCCGATCTCCCTGCCAGCAATGGCATTATCCACGAAATAGACGTGGTACTGACGGTGCCGGCCGATACCGGCAACGACAATGCGACAGACCTGTCCGCTACATTGTCCAATCTGCCTGAGTACAGCACGCTGGTGTCGCTACTGCAAAGCACCGGCCTAGACGCCACGTTAGCTGACACCGCCACAAACTACACTGTGTTCGCACCAACCAATACCGCGTTCGCAGCAGTCGACGCCAACCGGCTGGCAGGCCTGGCGGCCGATGCTGATGCGCTTGAAGACACATTGCTCGGCCACGTTATTCCCAACAGTGCCATCACCGCCGCTGAAGCAATTGCGCTGGCCGGTAATACGGTCACCACGGCGGACGGTACAGTGCGCACAATCACACTAGCAGACGGTGTGCTTCAGATTGACGATGCGACAGTCAGTGGCAGCGAAATAATCGCCGAAAACGGCATTATTCACAGCATCGACAGCGTGCTGCTGGCGCTATAGCAGTATAAAGGTTAGTCGTGGCTGGCAAACGGTCAGCCACGCTTTAGTCGTCGCAGAATGCAGACCTAGCCCAGCATGCCCGCAGTCTTGAGAAAAGCGAGGATACCGTTGGTCTCATCAAATATGCCGCGATAGAGCATCTCCAGCGCCACGTAAAGCAATACCACCAGCCCAGCCCAGGAAATCCACGGGTATTTAGTCAGCAGTTTCATGATCAGCGTGGCCGCAAACGCCATTAGCACAATTGCCAGACCCAGTCCGAATATCAGCTTGTTGGTGTCGCCATCGGCAATAGCAGCAACCGCCAGTACATTGTCGAGCGACATCGACACATCGGCAATTGTTATTGCCGTGAGCGCCTGACCCATTGTTCGGCGCGGCTTGCCGGTATACCCGGCGTCAGGGTTTTCAGCATCTTCCATCGCATGCATTGCGTCTTCATCGGTGTGCGCACGTATCTCTTTATAGAGTCCCCAGCAGACCCACAACAGCAGTAACCCGCCGAGCAACAGCAGACCCGGAATCCCGAGCAGCTTGGTGGCGATCAGTGCGAACACTACCCGAAGCACTGCTGCCACGACCATCCCGAACAGGATTGCTTTTTTTCGCAGCTCAGGCGCCAGTCCTGCTGCCGCCATACCGATTATCAGGGCGTTGTCACCGGACAGAACGATGTCCGCGATGATGATAGATCCAAGATCGATGATATTTTCTAACATGTATTTCTAGCCAGGATTAAGAAAGAGCAACAGAGATATCTCAACCGCTCTATAAATCAGACAATTCTCTGGACCACCAGAACCGAAAACTTGACATACCGATGCCTGTGGAACTGCTTTTAAGAATGTGTCAGTGCGATGGGCACGTCTGCAGGTGAAAGCCCAAAGACCATTGCACCCCATGAAGCGAAGCACGGTCCGTGGATTCGCCGGGACACAAAATCTGCCCGAGCGGCGCTCGAGCAGATTGCGTCATGCTTCTGCTTTACAGGTCCCCGGGCATCGAGCTGGAGACCCTGCGTCGCTAACCCCCCATCACCTTGGGCAGCCACAGTACCAGCTGCGGAAAGATGAAGATCAGTATCAGGCCCACAAGCTGTACCAACATAAATTGCATCATACCCAGGTAGATATCTTTCAAATCCCAGTCCGGCACTACGCCCTTTAAGAAGTACGCCGACAGTGCGACCGGTGGCGAAAGCCAGGCCGTTTGCAAATTCACCGCGACCAGAATCCCAAACCATACCATGAGGTCATAGCGGTCCAGGCCATGCACCGAGAGCGCCTCAACCGTCGGCAATAAAATAGGCACAACGATCAAAACAATCGGCACCCACTCCAAAGGCCAGCCCAACAGGAAGATCAACGCCATCACCAGCAGCAGGATCAGGTAGGGCGACATATCGAGACCCAGCAACATCTCTGTCATCATCTTCGGAGTACCAAGTGCACTGAACTCGGCACCAAAGAAGTTGGAAGCCGCCACCAGGAACATAATAAGCACGGTGATTTCCAGTGCTTTTATCAGGCTGTCAAAAAAGCTTCTGATACTGAACTTGCGATAACCGATGGAGAGCAGGATCGAACCGAACGCTCCCATGGCGGCTGCTTCGGCCGGAGTTGCAAAACCGAGCAGAATCGACCCCAGTGCGAAGGAAATCAGAATAGTCGGCGGCATAAGGCCGGCAAAGAATTCATTCCAGAGGTCAGAGAAGTGGAATTGATCGCCATTCTCTTTGTCGTAAATCGGGCGGCTCAGATACCCCAGCAGCACAATGAATGCACCAAACACCATCGACCAGACCGGCAGACTGCCATCCCCCATGTTCGCGACGATCATGTAAAGGTGAAACAACACAGCGATTGGTACAGCAATGCGCAGAACACCCCGGCTTCGATAGGCGGCATAGGCCAGCGCGGCGGTTGCCAGTAGCACGAACAGACCACCGAACGGCATCAGTCCGGCAAATGCGCCGTTGATACCAAGGCCAAAGACACGGCACACGGTCAGTACTCCAAGGCAGACCAGGGCAACTTCGGCGCCGTAAAATCTAGACGTTTCCGGTTGGTCTTCTTCTGCGAGGATAGGCCCCAGTGAAGGATTAAGCCAGCATCGACCCAGCGTATAAATTAAGTATAGCGACGCCAGCAGTGCGCCGGGGATAAACGCGCCACGGAACAGATCAAGTGTAGAGACTTCCAGCACAGGGCCCATCACAATCAACATAATCGAAGGCGGGATCAGGATGCCCAGGGTGCCACCTGCCGTGATCGTTCCGGCAGCCAGTTTGACGTCGTAGCCGGATCGGGTCATCGTCGCCCCCGCCATGATACCGAGCAGGGTCACTGACGCACCAACGATCCCGGTTGCAGCAGCGAAGATGGTCGAGACAATCAACACCGCAATAAACAGTGACCCGCGCACACGCGCCATAATCATTTGGATTGAAGCGAACAGGCGCTCCATCAATCCAGCCGCTTCCATGACGATCCCCATCAATACAAACAGGGGCACAGCCATCAGCTGATCGTTGAGCATGGTCGAGTTGGTATTCAGCGTCATCAGCAGCGTGGTGAGTTTGAAATTCGCCCCCCAGATGCCAAACACAAATGCCAGAAAGATCAGTGTGAACGCGATCGGGAAGCCGATGAAGATCACAAACAGCATGGCGCCGAGCATGATCAGGCCGATGATCGGTTTGTCGAGATTGGGGCGCGCGCTCATTACATCGGTGAACCATGCGCCACCCGGCACGAGGTCAGGTAAGAACACGGCCAGAACCAGCCAGAGCAGAAAAATCAGATAGATCGGAAGCGCTCGAACAAACCATCTTTCTCGCGCTTTGCCCATTTTGTGGAAGGCGCGGAAAATCTCCGGAATGCCCTGCAGCGCCAGCAGGAACGCGCCGACCGGCATCGCCAGTCGCGCAGGCCAAAGCACAGGCCCCCAGGCGCTATCAACCTGCATGGTCTCACCGGTTGAAAAGGCCAGCCACCAGAATTTTGCCGACACGATGGTGAAGAAGATCATCGACGGGATAAAGAACAACAAGTACAGCGTTGCGTCAACGGTTGCCTGCGTCTTGTTCGACCAGAACCGATAGAGAAAGTCTGCGCGAATATGCACGCCACGCATCAAGCCGTAACCGGCAGCAGCCATGAACAGCACACCGGCGAGCATGCGGCTGGTATCGTAAACCCACAGCGTGGGCCCGAGGTTGAGGGAGCGCGCCAGGTCTTCGAAGCCCGCGTTTTGCAGAATAGAAAATGAATTGCGCGAGATTACTTCAAACACTACTACGGCGATCAAGGGCACCAGTAACAGCGCAATGAGCTGGCCGACACGATAATTTAGAATGTCGATCGCCGCAGTAATCGGACGCTGCCAGGGAGTCATGTCCTCGGGCGTTTCGCCCGGGGCTTCGGCGCGTCGTTCGGCGATAAGCTCGTCCGCGATCTCCAGATCGTCTGGATTCGGTTCTTCAGCCATAGGGTGTTTCCTTCGCTAGACGTGGATCTGCAATCCGCGTTCTTTTTTTCGAAACGTCATTTTATGGCGCTTTAAAAAAAGAACACTGGCTCCCTTCAGGGATCATGGTTGAGTTTACTTCAGAGAACGAAAAAAGCACGGGCTCTGTTGAGAGCCCGCGCTGTTTTGCTTCAGTGTTAGAGCAAGCGGGCCCGAGGGCACGCGTGCAACACAATTACTTCAGTGTATCGGCGTGTGCTTTACCCAGGCCTGCGTTCGAAGCCTGCGCACCGGCCCAGAACGGGACCGCGATGTCTGCGAAGTCCTTCTGAGACTGCCAGACTTCTGCGAAGAATTCGTTTTCGTCAGCAGCAGCTTGCAGCGCATTTCTTGCAGCAGCCATGTACTCGGTGAAGTAGTCCGCCGGGGTGTCTTCCAGAATAACGCCGTGGTTGTCAGTCAGATCCTTTAGCGCTTTACCGTTTTCGTAAATCCGGTAGGACATTGACTT
>CALKXD010000009.1 GCA_938003855.1 uncultured Granulosicoccaceae bacterium
AAGTTGAGGTTCAAATGCATCCGGGATTTCCATTGCCGCCACATAAAAGTGCATGGTTCCGGACATACTCTCTGAACGAAAAGATATCGGTGTACCGCAGTTCTCACAAAAAGTTCTTTCGACGCCGGGTGACGAGTTAAAAACCTTAGTCGGGTTTCCTGTCCAACGCCATTGTGTATCCGCGACTCCGATGTACGTAGTGATCGGGGCGGAGCACTGACGTCTACAGCTCTCACAGTGACAATTAACGGTAGACAAAACAGGGGCGTCGATCTCGAAGCTAACGGCTTTGCAGAAGCACCTGCCGCGATAGGTTTCCTTCATTGGGGTAACCTCATTTTTTGTGGGATGATTTAATCTGAGTGTCGGGAAAGAGGCTTGTGTTCGACAACCATTATCCGTTTATCATAGATCACGACGGAATTCTATATCAGGTAAAGCATAAAGACACACAGCCAAAGTGCCCGGGGGCCGATAACATCATTACCCGCGACGGCCCTCAAGTAATATAACCGAGCAAGCCGCTTCATCGAAACCGATTACGCCGCCACCGTTTTCGGCCAGTGCAATGCGCGCATTTGCGGCTTGACGCTGCCCGGCTTCGCCACGCAGTTGCAATGCCAGTTCATGAATCATTGACAGGCCGGTTGCACCGACCGGATGTCCTTTCGACACCAGGCCACCAGACAAGTTAACCGGCAGCTTGCCGCCGTGCTTTGTGTTGCCGCTTTCAATCAGCTTGCCGCCCGCACCGTCATCTGCGAAGCCAAGCATCTCCAGTTGAAATATTTCACAGAACGATGTTGCGTCATGCACTTCTAGAATGTCGACGTCTTTCGGTGTGAGTCCTGATTTCCGGTAGGCTTTTTGTGCAGCAATTCTGCTTAAGCCGGCTTCGGCGGGATCGCGGTATTTACCGCCACTGAGAACTGAGGCACATACTTTGATAGCTCGCCTGCGGACGTCTTCGGGCTGTCTGGCCAGCAAGTCTTCGGAGACCAGCAAGGCGGCAGCACCGCCGTCACCGATGGGGGCACACATGGAGCGAGTCAATGGCCACGAGATTTCGCGGTCATTCAGGGCGTCTTCAAGCGGGACTTGAAACTGGTACTGTGCTTTGGGGTTCATTGATCCGTGCCAGTGATTTTTTGATGCGGCCATGGCGATCTGTTCCTGACTGGTGCCCCATTTTTTCATGTGCCATGCCGCCTGCATAGCGTAGGTGTCCATAAATACGGTGCCACCACCGGCGTTAGGATCGAAGGGCTTTCCGGTTTCGACACTGCGTTTTCGGTAGTAGTCGTGCCACTCGTCCGGGTTGAGTTGATCGATCCCGCCTTCAAAAATTTCGCTGGTGCGTTTGGCGTCATTCGGGAAAAAGGTTTTCTCTACACCAATGGCAAGGCTGGCTTCCATGTCACCGGAGCACACATCTTTCCATGCACCGTGAAAAGCCATTGAAGCGGTAGCGCAGCCACCTTCGACGTTGATCATTGGTACGCGTTCTGGAAACAGTCCGGCCGTCACCAGCGGAGTAAAGCAGACCTGCCCGCGTATATTGCGTTGGCCAAAGGTACCCATGCCGCAATTGCCGAACCATGCCTGCTCTATAAGGTCGCCATTTTCAAGGCCTGCGTCTTCGAGGCATTCGAGGTAGGCTTCACTGGTCAGCGCCTTGAAGCTGTCGTTCGGGCGTTTTCCGAAAGCCGTGCAGGAGGTTCCGATCACGTAGACGTTACGCATAATGGCGGGCCATTGAAAAAGTACCGCTGCACGGGCCGGTGTCAGCGTCAGCACCGATAGTGGGCTGGTAAGCGCTTCTGCAGGAGGGACTAAGGTTTGCGGTATTTATGTGGGTGTCGAGTTGCGTCACAGGTTGTCCTCTGCGTGTGAAGGTTCGGTTTGGCGGGCGGTACCCGTCAGGTAAACAGGCATCGTTTTCAGCCCTCTGGGGACCATGGCATCCTGCCATTGCGGTGGCTCAGCGTTGATCAGCGACACATCGGGAAACCGGTCCGCGAAGGATCTTAATGCAATGCGTCCTTCCTGCCGTGCGAGTTGCACGCCTAGACAGGTATGGATGCCCGTGCCAAACACCAGATGACGATTTGGTTTGCGCGCCAGGTTAAGTGTGTCGGGTTGATCAAATACTGCCGGGTCGCGATTCGCTGCATTCAGCATGACGTACACCCTGTCGCCTGCGCGCAGTGTTTTGTCACCGAGTTGATGATCTGTTGTAACCGTTCGAACAATCCCGTTACTCGGTCCGTCAAAACGCATAATCTCTTCGCAGGCGGTATCTGTTTTCTCCGGGGTATCTTTGAATTCCGCAAAATGAACGGGATGCTTGAGCAGTGTCAGTAGTGAATTGCCAATCAGGTTGGTGGTGGTTTCGTGACCGGCAAAAAGTACCAGAATGCAGGTGGCGACTAACTCATCGTCACTGAGTTTGTCACCGTTTTCATTGGCGTTGATGAGATCGGTCAGGAAACCCCGTTGTTTGTTCTTTTGTCGTTCAATGATCAGTTCACGAAAATACCCCGCCATTTTTCTGCAGCCGCGTTCGGCACGGGTGTATTTATCGTTGGCGTTGCGGGCACCTGCTATAAAAACCGCCATGTCGTCTGCCCATGCTTTGATCTCTGACAACATCGCACGCGGTACGCCGAGTAGATCCATGATCACATAGGCCGGCACCCGCAACGCGAAGTCTGCGATAAAGTCTATGCGATTGCGACCGGAGAGGTCGTCCAGCAGGTAGTCAACGATGTTGGTGATATCACTTGTCATGTTATTGAACGAAGATGCCATAAATGCCTTGCGCAGAATCATTCGCATACGTGTGTGCTGTGGCGGGTCCTGAAACGCAACCCACAGATTGAGGTAATGCACGATGTCACGCATTCGGGCGGCATCGTCTGGTGGCAGGCTTTTGTAAAAGGCGTTGAGCTTGCTGACTGACATGGCGTCGTGCAATAGAACCGACCGCACGTCTGCATAACGGGTGACCACCCAGGACTTCAATACCGGACTCCAGTGAACCGGATCCTCTGTCTGCAGTCGCTTGTAGGCAGGGAAGGGATCGGCCATGACGGCGGGATCTGCTGGATCGTAGAGGGGGCCGGCGGTTGCAGGGAGTATGGGCATTAAGCGATGGTACAGAAGCGAAGTTCTGTGCAGTCTAGCGCGAATCGCGATGTTTTTTTAGGTGGTCATCCACCTGCAGGTGCCAAAGCGGCTCAGGCATTGATCTGATCCCGCAGTGGTGGCCGGTGATCGGGTCGCAGTATGAGTCGCCGCCCGACTGTGTTGAGCATTGCAGCGGATGATCAACTGTTATTCGCGGCGACTGGCGCTTGCAGTACACTACCGGCTCTGCTGGTAGAATTGCGCTGGAAGTAGCTGATCGGAAGCCATGGATACAATTGACGACTCTCAACTCTTTGTCACGGACTTGTTTGCCAACCATGCGCAGCACAGCCCTGACAAAGCTGCGGTGGTGTGCGCAGGGGTGCAGCGCAGTTGGCGGCAGTTTGACCGCAACATGAATCGAGTGGCCAACACGCTGCTGGCCAACGGGCTGCAGAAAGGCCAGAAGGTGGCGCTGCTGATGGGCAATTCGGTAGAGATGCTCGAAGTGCTGTTTGGGGTGGTGCGCGCCGGTGGCTGTGTGGTGCCGCTATCCGGCTTGCTGACGGCCGATCAACTCGCTGTGCTGATCGATGACTGTGATGCCGTCTGGGGGTTTGCCTCTGCTGAATTTCAACAGCGGCTGGATGGGGTCAGGGATCAGTTGGATAAAATTCCGGACGATCACTGGATTGAATTCGATTTTCCCGCAGGGGCCGGGCAGACCGGCAGTTGGACGCCACTTGCCGACTGGTTAAAAGATGCCACCGATCAACATCCGCCGGTGGCGTTGTCTATGCATGATGAGTTCAATATTATTTATTCGTCAGGGACCACCGGCCTGCCGAAAGGAATTGTGCAAACCCACCGGGCCCGTCAGCATTGGGCGTTTTCCAATGCTATTGAAATGGGGTTTAATTCTGCCAGTCGTGCGTTGACGACAACGGCGCTTTACTCGAACGGAACCTGGCTGATGATGCTGCCGGTATTGTTTACCGGTGGTACATTGCACGTGATGCCCGCGTTTGATGCCGCGGTTTTTCTGGAAACCATACAACAGCAGCAGATCACGCACACCTTCATGGTGCCGGCACAGTACATCATGGTGCTGGATCAACCGCAATTGAATAGTTCTGATTTATCCTCTCTAAAAACTGTGCTGTCGGCCGGTTCACCGCTGCGCCGCGACACCAAACAACAGATCATGCAACGCATATCCACCGGGTTGTATGAGCTTTACGGTTTCTCTGAGGGTTTTGCGACCCTGTTAAAGCCACATCAGCACGGTAAAAAATTTGCCAGTGTTGGCACACCGGTGCTGGGCTTTGACATGAAAATTCTAGATGACGCGGGTCAGCAGTGTGCCGTCGGCGAGGCCGGTGAGATAGCCGGTTACGGCGCGGGCCTGATGAAAGAATATTACAAGCGCCCGCAGCAAACCGCAGAGCTGATCTGGCGTGATTCGCTGGGGCGCAGTTTTTTGCGATCCGGTGACATAGGCCGTGTTGACGAGGACGGTTTTCTGCACCTGCTGGATCGAAAAAAAGACATGATAATCTCTGGAGGATTAAACGTATTTCCATCCGACGTGGAAGAAATTGTTGGCAGGCATCCCGCAGTGGCAGATGTGACTGTCATTGGTGTGCCACACGAAAAGTGGGGTGAGAGTTGCCTGGCGCTGGTGATACCTGATGCCGATTTAGACGTTAATGAACAACAGCTGCTCGACTGGGCGAATGCAAATCTGGCTCGACACCAGCGTTTGCACGCGGTCGAGTTCCGTGACGATTTTCCGCGTAATGCGTTGGGGAAAGTACTGAAGCGTTTATTGCGTGAGCCCTATCGGGACTAACAACAGGCACCTCTGCATAAGCGCATAGACCGATAGCCCGGCGTGAGGTGTATTTTTTGTTTGCAGTGATATCTGCTGTGATGCGCCAGTGGGGGCCTCAGCCGCGGTTCAAGCGGCTGAGGCAGTATAACTATGCGTAAAAGCTACGTGACGAATTTATAAACTCACCGTGGTGATCATTGCCTCTGACCGCAACTACTCTCTGCGGCTGCTTTCTGTACAGATGTCTGGGGAAGCCAGTCTCGGCCTGGGTGGCATGGGTGGGCTGGATAGCAAAGCTGCGGCTGGAGCCGGCGGCAATGGTATGGGTTTTCCCGTTAAAGATAGAGTTCAAGTCAAACGCTTTCTCACCGGCGTGAACAATGCCCGGGTGTATATGTCGCAGGGCAATCGGTTGGTCGCTATGGTTGGTCAGCGTGAGCCTGGGTACTGACTCTATATTCAATGCAATGGACATTTCAGTGCTGGCACTGACCGTAACGTCGGCCTCTGCAGCCGTGTTGTGTTGTGCGTCATCGCCATAGAGCGGCATGCCCGTGGCAAGTGACGGCGCCGATGCGATGGCCGCTGTGCCACCAAGAACCTTGAGTGCATTTCTTTTAGTGATATCTACCATTGGGTAACTCCCGAATACTGTGTGTGTGCTCAAGTATGGTGCGGGCGAACAGACAGAATGCAATGATGTGAGACGGTTTTTGACAATTGACGATGAGCGCTACATCCCTGTTGCAATGATTGATATTCAGGGTGATTTCAGTGAAGTACCGGTATCCTGCTTCGATCCCCGGTCGGTGTCAGCTTGATATATTCTGTTTTGCAGACCGTCTGTAGTGTTGTGTCTCTGCCGTATAGGGATTGCTGGCACCGGATAGCCCGCGATTGTGTTCGCAGGGTATGTGCCATTGCTTCGCCCTTCGGTGTCCGGCAGATCGCGATAACCTATTAATGCTATGAGAATGCCGTGTGTATTTTCGCGATGTTGTTGGTGGAGAATGGAAAGCCGTTATGTCGTGCGGAATCTCTGATAAAGTCCGGTTTGCTGCTGTTAATGAATGCACAGGAATATTCAACCGATGGCTCGAACTGGTTTAATTGCATGGGCGGTTGGTTCGCTGTTTTTTCTGTATGGTTTTACCTTGCGTGTTTCACCGGGCGTGATGGTGGAAGAGCTGATGCGCGAGTTTCAAGTCAGCGCGCTGGTGCTGGGTAATTTGTCGGCGATCTATTTTTACGTTTACGCGGCAGTGCAGATTCCGGTAGGGGTCATGATGGACCGGATCGGTCCGCGGGTGTTGATGACAGTGGCGTGCTGCCTGTGTTCGGTTGGCTGTTTTCTTTTTGCCAGCGCGGAGGACATCCGGCTGGCGTACCTCGGGCGATTTCTGATCGGGTTGGGCAGTGCTTTTACCTGGGTCGGGGTGCTGACGATTATCGCCACCAGCCTGCCAGCGCGGAATTTTGCCGGCTTCACCGGCGGTGGGCAGTTGGCCGGCACCACCGGTGCAATACTGGGTCAGGCACCACTGGCGTTGGCCATAGAGTGGTTTGGATGGCGGTACAGTCTCTATGGCCTTGGTATGTCGGGGTTGGCCCTGGCCGTCGGCCTGTGGGGGACGGTTCAGCCGAAGCAAAAAGATACGGTGGTTGCCGTACCACTGCGTGAAGCACTCAGAGTGGCCGCTGCTAATGCGCAAACCTGGTGGCTGGCGCTGGTCGGAATGTCGCTGACGGGGCCGGTGCTGGCGTTTGCCGGGTTGTGGGGTGTGCCCTGGTTTGCCGCGGTCAGAGGTGTTCCCCGGTCCGAGGCAGCACCACTACTGTCACTGGTTTTTGCGGGGTGGTTAATCGGTGCTCCGCTGATGGGCTGGCTATCGGACAAGCTGCAGCGTCGTGTGCCCTTGTTGATTGCCGGGACTCTGGTGTCCAGCTCAACCATTGCCAGCGTGCTCTACCTGCCCGCGCTCGACCTGACAGTGGTGGCGGTGCTGCTGTTTCTCAGTGGTGTGGGCGGTGCGGTGATGATACTGACATTCGCCGCCGGCCGCGATCACAGTCCGGAGTACGCGAGAGGTGCAGCGCTGGGAATAATAAATACCTGCGTTGTTGCCAGCGGCGCGCTGTTGCAGCCGCTGATCGGTGCGCTGCTCGACTTTCAATGGGATGGGCAGATGCAGGACGGCATTAGAATCTACAGCGCGCAGGCGTATCAGAACGCACTCCTGTGTGTGCCAGTGGGAGCGCTGGCAGGTTTTGTCCTGACCTTCCTGGTGAAAGAGGGCGGCAGAGCGGGGCAACACTAGGTTGCTGCAGTCTGCGGCTACTGATGATGTCTATGTTGTGATGCAGGGGCGCTAGTGATGCCTGGTTGCGGGTTGTGTATTGGCGGCGGCGATGTGCTGGAATTGCCACATAACTGCCCCCGATGTCTCCCGTGTGTTGCGGCTGTTGCGTTATCATGGCATGTGCTGGATCAGCGGTCGGAGTGCCGCGGTATTTTGGGGCTCTGTCTTTGATAGCGCTATAAAGTTGTGTCGGGATAGTCGATCAGCTGTTGATTAATATGGTACACCTCGATGGGTAACCTGCCGAGAATCTCCATGGTTGCCTGCATGCTGGCTGTCCGTTGCTCTGAGTCCAGTGCCGCAAGCATGGATTCTTTGTCGGTATAACAATGCATCATAATCAGGATGGTGTCTGGTGCCGTATCGTCACCTTCCACCGACCAGAATTGCTCAAGGCGTAGACAGCCGGGAAACGTTCGGACCAGAGGTGCAACGACGGTGGTCATATGATGTTTGAATTCTGTATGTTGCTGTGCAGACAGTTGACCATGAAAAAAGGCGCTTCTCACAAACCTATTTTACTCCGGAAGTAATAACGGTAGGGCTGCGGTTAAAACGGATCAATGCGTAATACTACTTCAATTCGATAGCCTGTTTGTCAGTGTAACAAGACTTGCGAGTCTTTTTCTTTGAGCGAATTACCCGATTGTTCCTGCGTCACAGCGAACGTATCGATTGTCCAGTGATACTCTGTTGGTATCGGTGTGTCT
>CALKXD010000010.1 GCA_938003855.1 uncultured Granulosicoccaceae bacterium
GGTGTATGTTCGGGCTGAGGAAAACGGTAATTGGAAATCTTCAACCACAACTTGTTTCACGCTACTTGCACAGACGCGTTAAATTTTCTTTTTCAAGGAAAGTGACCAGAATTTGCAACTGACCTCTCTTGCTCAAGGGAATAGCAGCTGACTAGATACTAAAATACACCGGAAAATTACTGTCTCTGGACACCAATAAATCGATGACGACACCCGGACATACACCGGGACACGTATCTATTAAGATCACAAGCGGTAGCTGCGAGGCGATGATCACCGGGGATGCCCTGCACTCCACTGCACCGTACTGGCACTTCAAGTTCGACGCCGATGCTGAAGTGACTGTCAATTCGCGCAAGCAATTGCTGGAGCGTGCCTCTGAAGCAACCTGCATAGTACTTGGCAATCATTTCACACCACCCTCGATAGGCCGGGTAACATACCGGGGCAACGCATTTCGATGGATTGAATAGCCGACAAGATGTGCCTTTGATTTTTAACTTACCCCCTCACGGCAACCAGCGCCTTTTTGTCCAGAGTGCATTTGACTCTTATTGAATCCGACAGGCGTATCTGCGAAATTCCCTCTAAAGCCCCAGCCGTTTGCGCTGATACCTGTCACCCGGTCAAACAAGTGCAATCAGATGCCCAGCCCGAACGTTTGAATAGAGTCCACAAACTTTTCTGAATTATGCTGGCTTGTCAGGCACCCAATTGAAATGAAATCATCAAACAACCACCTAAACACCCCCGCAGCCGCACCTCCGGACGATCCCGGTCGTCGACAGATGCTGACAAAAACGGCTGCCTGCATTGGCGCCGGGCTAAGTGCTACTGCTGCTTCCGCACAAACGTCCGGTGGCGTGAGGTGGGGAATCGAAGGACACGATGCGCCTGAGATCACGCTGGATTACTGGATTGATGCGGAGGGTAAACCGGGTCATTTCTCCGTTCTGGAATCACGCGGCAAATGGGTGTTTCTAAAGTGCTTTCAGGACTGGTGCCCGGGCTGCCACAGCAGCGGTTTCCCTACCCTACAGGCATTCTCAAAGCGCTTTCACGACCACCCCGGGGTGGCGATTGCGGCCATACAAACGGTTTTCGAGGGGCATCAGACAAATACGGTGGAGGACGTCCGCAAATTGCAGTTGCGCTATGAGTTACCCATAGTGATGGGACACGACCCGGGAGACCCCGAAAGAGACCAGCGCCCCGTCACGATGCGCGAATATTTTACCGGCGGCACGCCGTGGTTAATATTGATAAACCCGGAAGGGAAAGTTGTTTTCAATCACTATCATGCCGACACGGACAAACTGATCGCCTACGTTGCCGAGCAGCTCGCCCCCCAGACAGAAGGATGAGGCTGGCCGCACACACCAGATCTCTGGCTTAATCCAGCGCAGCAACTATTACCGGAACAGACACTTTATACACAGTGCCAGTATGTTTTATAGAATCGCAGAACCAGGCGCGGAACGAACACAACGCGGGTTATCCCAGGTACGCCAGTTTCCCAATCAAACCTTTGTGTCACTCGACCTCAGCCAGTATTGAAGTCTTTTACCGAGGAAAGGCAATATTGGCCAGATCAACAACGCGGACGGTGTCACCAGCAGTGTAAAAATGACCCACTAACAACAACATAAAGTTGACCCACTTGTATTCTGGGACGCAATTCATATTGGAGCGTCCGAATGCTGGGAAGGGAGATTTTTGTGGAGATAAACGTTTTACATCGTCAAGGCACGAGCATCAGAGAGATAAGCCGTCGCCCCGGCATCAGTCGCAATACTGTCAGGCGTCGACTGCGTTCTGACAGTGTGCCCGTTGCTACCAACAGGTCACTCAAGGGAACCAAGCTTGATAATTACCGCGGTAATCTGCAGGCACGTATGAGACTGTCCGAGAATGTCCAGTTCACATTTTCAATTTCTGAAATTTTCCGCACCTGCCCGAGAAAGTAATAATCTCTATAATGCACCCATGGCAGCATTAACCGATGACTGAACCGGCAGGTAGTTACCCATTCAGCCCGGAGAGTTCCTCACTGGTGGGGCATTGTGTCTTTTTGAGGTAAAAACCGCTTTTACTATTTACCGTGGGGTTTTGCCCTACACCTATAGATAGACTACTGCTTGGCGCTCCGAGAAGGCATAACACTTCACCTGGCTCAAGAGCAACTTCAACCTCGTCCGCACCCAATTGCCCTTGTATCTTATAATTCAAAACATGGGTGCCCGCATCTATAGAAATAGTTGAATGACCGCCATTCGCTAACTCAAAAAAGTACTTATCCTGTGTGCCGACATACAAGGTTGCCCCTATCATGCGGAATTTCAGTTTTTCACGATACACCATCAGCGTCGCGGCCTTGGTGTTGTCCGTGACCAGGTTCATCTTCGAATCCACGGTGACAGCACAGCCGCCAGTGAGCAGGGACAAACCCATTAGTACAAAAAGAACTCTGCACGGTCTATTCATCTGTAATCCTCTTTTTGTCTAGCTTCGATTAGTGCTGAGCAGCGTAAACAAGCAGGCACACAACGATATTCCTTTCGGCCACGTCCACTGGCTCATAGTATTTCTTCTAGCAGATGAAGAAAGTGCTCCAGCAAAAAACGGTAAGTTCATAGCTGCAAACACTATAGATTTGAAGTTTTCCGTCAATCACCCAAACGGATTATTCTCAGAATCACGGCCGTTTCTACATTGTCGCCTGCTTCCGACCCGCGGAGTTGAATTTTATCGGTCCTGAATTCCTGTATAGCAGGCCAACGACGGACCACTTGACCGGGCAGGTTTAGGTCAACGTTAGAGCGCCAAAAAAAAGTGCGTGCGCGATTATTGTTCCTGCGTTTTACACGATCCGGGGACGATCATTGTGGATCTCGTGCCAGTGCACGCAGAGGATTGTCAGATCTAACAGGTATATGCTGTTCACCACCGACGCCACAACGGTAGCTATCAGTGAACAGGAGCCGGTCAGCAGTTGCCACCACCGCCCTCACCAGGCAACACTGGCTACTACAACGCCCTGTTCACCCCAAGCGGCATTCATTGCCTTTACGCAATGGCACCCTCAGGCTGTTTTGCTAAATCCTGGATTTGAATCAGAACCAGTTTCCGCGTGGCGAACCGGCCGCACGCACAATACGCATCAGCTAATCGACGCGAGTTCATGAATAAAAGGCAGATCTGCACCATTGCGGGTACAGGTAATCGCTGCCGCGTCTATCGCGTATTTCATGCAGGCTGCAACATCCACAGCACCTTCCAGTTTGCTACTGCCATTGAGATGGCCGTGCACGGCCAGCCAGTGCAACAGCGTTGCCTGGAAGGTGTCGCCTGCGCCAACGGTATCAACGACATCAACACTGACACCTGCCACCTGAAAACTGCTTCCATCCGGTAAAAATCCGCTCGCACCATCGGGCCCACGGGTAATGAAGCACAGTTCGACACCGTGCCCGAAGCAGTCAGCCACAAAACGTTCTTCGCTGTTCTTCCCCAGCAGCGTTGCGATATCTTCATCGCTGGCTTTAATGACATTGGCATTGGACGCATAGGCATCAAAGGTCTCACGCCATTTGTCGATATCGGGCTCGATGGTGGGGCGCAGGTTCGGGTCGTAACTGATGATTCGATTAGCGCTTTCCGTTCGAGCCAGTTGCGCAAGTGAACCGGCGGTGGGCTCGACCGCTGTGGAATACGAACCAAAGTGCAACAGGCGGATATCTTGCGGGAGGCTTGCGGGCAACTCAGCGGCGGCAATACTGACATCTGCCGTGTTATCGGTGTAAAACACATAACTTGCCGAACCGTCGCTGCCGGTTTCAACAATCGCCAGCGTCGTATTGAGATCGGTATCGATAGACAGTGCTCTATCAAGCTTGTTCACATCCAGATAGGCGCGCATGCGCTGGCCGAACAGATCTGAGGACAACTTGGTAAAATAACGTGAGTGGTGACCGAGACGCGCGAGTCCGATACCAACGTTCATCGGTGAACCACCTACATGCCCCAACAGACTGACTGATCCGGGCTTTGCAGTTTCAGATGTTCCGGCTTCGAACATATCGAAGAGGGCATCACCACAACATAAAAACATTTCTTTTCTCCGGCCTGAACTGCTGTTGCAAGTCGCAGTCAGGCATATCCTGAATCAGTGGCTGTTGAGAAACTCGACCAGCCATTTGTTGCACGATGTACGGTGCTCTATCTGTGGTAAATGGCCGCATTGCTCAATCACTTGCCATTGCCCCCCGAATACCCCGGCAGCCGTCTCTGCCAGCGGATTAATTCTATCCTGCTGCCCCCAAATGACCAGTCGAGGCAAGTCTGATTGTGATACTTCCCTGACGATATCGGCAAGCTCATGCTGACCATTGATAATTGTGTCAGCGATTGACCGCAGAGAATCCCTGACCCCGCTACGGTTAAGCTGGCCCAGCACCAGCGGTGCAAACATCGGGCTGATGAACTGCGGTTTATGGACCAGCATCAACAGTGCAGCGTGGGTATCCGCCTCGGTGGACAAGGCCGGGAACCGGTTTAAAAAATCAGCATTGAGAGACGCGCCCAATCCTGCGGGTGCCAACAGGGTAAGTGATGCGACACGCGCCGGCTGCAACACCACCAACGCCATCGCCAGCGCTCCACCGAGACTGTGACCGACCAGATGCACAGGACGTTCGTCCGCAAACACACACGCGGATAGCTGCACTGCCAGTGATTCAATACCAGCCACTGGCGCTATCGCACTCGATTGCCCGTGACCGGGGAGATCGATACACCAGACCTCAAAGGTATCGAACAACGCCGGCGTATTACCAACCCAGGATTGCGAATCAGACCCGAAGCCGTGCAGAAAAACCACGGGCTTACCCTGCCCGCCAGCCTTTTTCATCCTCAACACAGCCACACCAGCCCTGATCTGTAAAATTTAGCCGACAGCAAGCACATGACGCTAGATTGCCGATTCAATGATGCCCAGGACCTGCCCTTCCTCTGCGATGTCGTCGATCTCTACGGCCCGGCTCTTCAGCACGCCGGCCGCAGGTGCTTCGAGTTCCATAGCCACCTTGGGCGTGGTCACCAAGAGAATCTGCTCACCCTGCTCAACCGTATCCCCCACTTTCACCAGCCATTCATCGATCTGGGCTTCGGTCACTTCGTTGCCAAGACTCGGCATTAAAATCGGAATCTCGCGGGAATCACTCATCGGTCTGGGTATGCCTTGTAATGGTTTGGAAGAACGGGTCAGGGTTAGGCCCGCTGGCTATAGTCGTGTGCCTTGAATGGCCCTGGCTCTGATTGTTACAAGCCACGGCGGGCAAGTTGCTGATCATCCCACTGACGAACACCGGTTCTGGGCGCGTTTAACTCAGGATAAAACTCACCGGTAACCCGATCAAGTATATCGCTACTTTGCGGAAAGTAGGTGGCTTCCATTTCGACCCCCGGCACGATCCAGTTGGGCGCACCCAGTACCTGCACCGGTGCTTTCAGCGAGGCAAAAGCGTAGCGCGAGATATTTGCCGCCAGAGTCATCGCAAAGCTGCCGCGCTCACAGGCCTCGGTGACAATCACCAACCTGCCGGTTTTAATGACTGAATCGATAACCGGCTGATAGTTAAACGGCACAAGCGATCGGGCATCGATTACCTCGGCCAACAATCCATGCCTTTGCTGCAATTCAGCCGCAGCCTGCATCGCCGGATACAGGCACGGACCAATGGTCAACAGCGTCACCGCATCACCCTGCTGCTTGACATCGGGCTCGCCAAAAGGGATTTCGTAGTAGTCATCAGGGACGCCACCGCTGTGGAACTGCTCGGTGGTGTCGTACAAGCGCTGGCTTTCAAAAAACACCACCGGGTCGTTGCTCGACAACGCACTGGCCATCAGCCCCTTGGCATCATACGGGGTTGCGGGATAGGCCACTTTCAGTCCGGGCACATGCGCCACCAGTGATGTCCAGTCCTGCGAATGCTGTGCGCCGTACTTGCTGCCAACAGAGCAACGCAACACCACCGGCACTGACAGGTCGCCGCCTGACATCGCCTGCCATTTTGACATCTGGTTGAGAATTTCATCGCCGGCGCGGCCGATGAAGTCAGCGTACATTAGCTCGACCAGTGCGCGCCCGCCTTCAATGGCGTAGCCGACAGCCGTGGCGACAATGGCCGCCTCTGATATGGGTGAATTAAACAAACGGTGATGCGGGAAGATATCAGCAAGGCCACGGTACACACCAAACGCCCCGCCCCACTCACGACATTCTTCCCCGTAGGCAACCAGGTTGTCATCACGCAACATGTGGTAAAGAATAGATTCAAACAAACCATCACGCAGCGTGATTGCGCGCATCGCTGACAAGGCTTTACCCTCATCATCAAAGCCGTGTCTGGACTTTTTACTGTTCTGCCGAATCCGGCTGCACGCCGTGAGATCGTGATCAGCTGACACCGGCAAGGCGGCAACATCAGCGGCGCTATCGCTGAACATCAGATCACCAATAAGCGTCGGGTTGGCGGCAACATCAATAGAGGGTGCCAGTTCGGGATTACTGGCGGCCTCGGTGACCTTTACAATCTGCTCGTGCACTGCGGCTTGCATATCGTCAACGTCGCTCTCTGACATGACGGCATCATTAATCAACTCGGCGGCATAACGTTTGATTGGATCGTGCGCCTGCCAGGCTTTCATTTCATCGCGGGAACGATAAGCGTTGGCGTCAGACGTTGAGTGTCCGGAATAGCGATAGCATTCAACATCGAGCAGTGCCGGGCCGGAGCCTGTCATCAAATGCTGACGCTGACGCGCCACCGCATCGGCCACCGCAAGCGGGCGGGTACCATCGACCGTTTCAGCGTGCATGGCATCGGCATTGATTCCGGCGGCGATGCGCGACAGTCGCTCCCAGCCCATGGTCTCGCCATTGGTCTGCCCACCCATTGCATAAAAATTGTTGTTGAAGAAAAACAGTACCGGCAAGCCTCGGGAGTCAAGGTCATTCCACAACGTTTGAAACTGCGACATCGAGGCAAAGTTCATCGCCTCCCACACCGGACCACAGCCTGTGGAACCATCGCCGCTGATCGACACAGCAATACCGTCACCGGTGCGTCGTTTACGCATGGCGGCACCGGTGGCGATACCGGCCGAGCCCCCGACAATGGCATTATTCGGGTAAGCGCCGAAGGGCGGGAAAAAAGCGTGCATACTGCCACCCATGCCGCTGTTAAACCCCGTTGCCCGCATCAGTATTTCTGACAGAAATCCAAACAACAGAAAATTCTCACTAAGCGTGCGACCTTCGCCTCCAAGCTGCTGCTCAACTACCTTCAGCATATGCCCGCCACGGTGCGACGCCATAAGCTCACCGAGTACGTTTTCATTCAGGGAATTGATTGCCGAGAAACCCTTGGCAAGAAAATCACCGTGGCTGCGATGGTTACCGTAGATATGGTCATCTACACAAAGCGCCAGCGCAGCCCCCACTGCCGACGCTTCCTGGCCGACAGATAAATGTGCCGGCCCACGGTAATGGCAGGTCACACCTGCAAATTCTCCCTTGCTGCGCAGTGAATTGAGCATGGTTTCAAACTCACGCAGCAGCATCATATGTCGAAGCACCTCCCTAAGCTGCTGATCACCCCGCACACTTCGCTCTGCACTCAGTGTTGAGTGGTAGGTGAAAACGGGGATTTCCGGCATTGGCAATGCCCCCCCGTGCGATAATCGTTCAGGGTGTACTTCCAGCTGCTTTGGCATACGTTGCGTTGTGGTTTGCGCTTGAGAGGCGTCTAGTTTATAACAAATACAGTAAACTATTCAGTGCCGGCTGACGGGTGAATAGACACCGGCGTATCGCAAACTTTTTCCAGGGCAATGCCATGTCATATAAAACTCGCCAAATCGGCACCACGGATCTGCAGGTAACCGAGCTTGGACTGGGGACCGCGGCAATGGCCGGTAATCATCGCATGGTCGACGAGGCTGATCACCGTGCAGCACTCGACGAAGGTCTTAACAGCGGTATCAATTTTGTCGATACCGCACCGTTCTACGGCTTTGGTCGCTCTGAACACTTTGCCGGTGATGCACTGCGGCGACGCCGCGACTGGATTTTATCTACCAAGGCCGGCCGGCTCTTTAAACCCGGACCCGCGCCACAACACGAAGCCGTCGAATGGCCGGGAAGCTTTCCTTTCAGACAAACCTACGACTACAGTTATGACGGCGTGATGCGCTCCTACGAAGACAGCCTGCAGCGCCTCGGACTTGATCACATCGATATCCTGTTACTGCACGATATTGGTGAAATGCAACATGGCGCCGACGCAAACAAATCGCTCCAGCATGACGCCATGACCGGTGGCTATAAAGCACTGGACGAGTTGCGTCGCAATGGCGATATCAAAGCCATTGGGCTCGGGGTCAATGAACGTGAGGTATGCATCGAAGCAATGAAGCACGGCCACTGGGATACTTTCCTGCTGGCCGGACGTTACACCTTGCTGGAGCAGCACCCGCTGGACAATCTGCTGCCCGATTGCGAAAAAGCCGGTACCACTATTATCCTGGGTGGTCCGTTTAACTCCGGGATTCTCGCCGGTGGCGATACCTGGAATTACGCAAAAGCTCCGTCAGATGTTATCGATAAAGCCAAAGCCATTTCCAGCGTTTGCGATGAGCACAAAATCCCGCTGGCTGCCGCTGCGTTGCAATTCCCGATCACCCATCCATCCGTGTCCAGTGTGATTCCGGGCCCGCGCTCTAAAGCAGAAATGAGCACCATCATCGACTGGTGGAAACTCGATATCCCCAACGCACTCTGGTCTGATCTTAAGACGGCAGGGTTGCTGCACAGCGACGCTCCTGTGCCGGGCTGAGATGCAACACCATGTTATCTGACTCTCCGGTTGGACGACTGAAGCGAAACTTACGCTAAAATCGCAACCACTGAAAAACGCCTCCGTTAGCGATGCGTTGAGTAACGCGCCAGGCAACTACCCTACTGCGCGCCACTCACCACCTTCACACGTGCGGACGCTCTATGCCCTCTTCACCGAAGACTGTATCCACCGTGCAAAAGGTGTGTGCCTACGGGCTCGGCACCTTTTTCTTCCTGTATGCGTTTATTCAACGCGTCTCCCCGAGTGTTATGACGGAGGACTTAATGCAGGAGTTTTCCATCAGTGCCGCTGGTGTCGGTGTGCTTTCCAGCATGTATTTCTATACCTATGCCTCTATGCAGCTACCGGTTGGCATGTTGGTCGACCGCTTCGGCCCGCGCAAGCTGATGGCAGTGGCCGCGCTGATATGCGTTGCTGCCTCACTCTGGTTTGCCTCCAGCACCACTTTGTTCACCGCTTCGGTCAGTCGCGCAATGATTGGCGGTGCCGTAGCATTTCCGTTTGTCTGCACACTGGCGATTGCCGCCACCTTTTTTCACCCAAAACGCTTTGCGATGCTAACCGGTCTTTTACTGGCCATTGGAATGGTTGGCGCTATAGCCGGCCAGGCACCACTGAGGTTATTGATAGAAATAACCCATTGGCGAACCACCTATCACCTGCTCGCAGCGATTGCCCTTGTTCTGGCAGTTCTGCTGTTTATAGTGGTGCCAAGGCGACCGGAAAAAACCGTCAGCGAGCCACGTAAAGACAGCTCAATGTTCAAGGGTTTCAGTGCTGTTTGCAGCAACCGGCAAAGCTGGTGGAGTGCCGGAGTTGGCTTTGGCTTAACGACGGTGATGCTCGCGTTCGCGGGCCTGTGGGCGGTGCCCTGGCTAAGCAGCACACGTGGATTCAGTGCCACACAATCCGGGGCGGTGGCCTCATCCCTGTTTCTGGGCATGATGATCGGCTCGCCGGTTATGGGTTATGTCTCCGATGCAGTTCAAAAGAGACGGCCGATCCTGTTGGGCGGCAGCATCATTTGCTTTATCACCATAGGCTTCATCATTTATGGCAACAGCCAGTCCGCCGCCGGCCTTTCTGCATTGTTTTTTATCTACGGCCTGGGGGCCAGCTGTATGGTGACTTGCTTCGGGCTGACACGAGAGTGGAACAAACCGGAGAACAGTGCCACCGCACTCGGGCTGGTGAATATGTGCGTCGTCGGATCAGGCGCGGTTATGCAACCGATGATCGGCTGGTTACTTGACCTGAGCTGGGACGGCACACTGTCTAACAACACCCGCAGCTACGATGCAACTGACTATCAAATAGCGCTATCCTCGTTGTTATTCACGACAGGCTTTGCCGTTATCTGCGCCACGCTGGTTAAAGAAACCCACTGCCAACAGCAGACTTAGCGGTGGTAACCAGCACACTGTATCTAGCGCAGCAGCCTTCTGTTTTTGTTGTGCCACCAATGCAACAACAGCTGAGTTACCAACCCGGTGGTTAACGTGAGTTGCAGTGACAGACGGGTTTGCTGATAGGCCAGTGCATGGCACTGCGGGTACCACTCGGCATTCAGAAACCAGTAACTACCCGCAGCACCAATCAGAAAACCACACACCGCCATAAGTCTCTTGTAGTCCGGCGCCAGCCAATAGCTGTAAACCACCACCGCGACCGCCGTCAGTGGACCGGCGATGGGTTCTTCCCGGCAGGCTATTCCCTGCAAAGACAGTAATAGGCACAGCGGTATACCGACCAGAACAACGAATAAGCCCGCAAAATACAACAGCCACTTCACAATTACCATTATCAAGATCAACTGTTATTAAAAGACATACTGGCGGTAACAACAAAGATTTCGCTCTGCGGACTCAATTACACCGCATTAGTGTGCAGCATTCGCCAGAAGCCACCTCAGAATTAGAGGCAACGCACAAACCATCAGTCGCCGCTGTGGCAGACTCCGCGATCCTGAATCTGCGCACCGGTATACGTTATTTTTCTGCGATTGAACCGGCTCGAGTAACTGCCTGCTGGCTGGAGAACACGATGTTCAACCCATTCACACTTACAGAAAGATACCGGATTTTTCGAGCACACCACAAGTATTCCTACCCTTTTCTGTTCATGGTCATTGGCACTATCAAAGCGCTGGGTGAAATTGCTCTGGTCGCAGGCGTACTCTGGATAACCTTCCCGATGGCCCATGATTTTTTCAATCCCAAACCAGAGGCATCCACGTCTACCTACACATCTGAAGTACAGTCGACGGAAAATCTACTTGCAATCAGCAGCGCACCGGAAGGAGTCATTGAAATAGAGATTCCCGCTGTCGCGCCACCCGATCCCACAACCGCAGCACCGGCCCTTAAGCGCATCCGCGAAGCCACATGGATGTTCAAACAGGATGCTGATAAATTTACCATTCAATTCGGCTCATCGGTGGACAAGGAGAAACTACGCATGAGCGCACTGGAATTGTCAGACGACTCGGTGATTATCCTGTTTCCATTTAAACGCAATGCAAATGATCGCACGGTTTATGGCTTCACATCCGGGATCTACGACACCGTCGATCAGGCTGCTCTGGCCATTGCCGGGATGCCAGCCAGCATCCGGGAGTTCAGCCCCTGGATCAGACCTGTCGATACACTGCAAAAGCAGATTGCACGGACTTTAGCTAATGAGGGCTAACGCACTGGAACCCGCCACTACCCGGCGGACAATTGCCATATTCACTGTGCATGTCTGTACACGGTGTTTATAGACCGACGTTATAACAGGATATAGATCCGGATTGCTTATTGAAGCGCAGGTCTTGAAGCCCGGGCTACCTCACACACCAGATTCACGCACAGGGACGTGCGAGGCGCTGGCTCTCTCTACCAGGTTACCTCAGCGCACAGACCACCAGAATCCCGGTTTCGAAACGACAACTCTGCATTGAGTAACTGTGCTGCTCGCAAAGCAATCGACAAACCCAATCCGACACCGTCGACCTCAGTGCCACTGCTACTCGTCCGCGAGCGATAAAACCGCTCGGCGATATGTTTGAGGTCATGTTCACTGATTCCCGGACCAGTGTCCTCTACACGATAGCTGACCCGCCCCTGTGAATTATTTATAACGATGCCGATCTGACCGCCCACCGGGGTAAATTTAATGGCATTGCTCAGCAAGTTAGTGATGATAAGATAATGCAATCGCTGCACGCTGTTAACTTCGCAGTTTTCGTCAGGTACCAGACTGATCTCTATATCTCTGTCCAGGGCTAACACTGCGGTATCGGCCAGTATTTCTACCAGCAACTGGTGAAGATCAAAACGGGCCATTTCAAACACCCCACCTTCATGATCCAGGCGCGCGAGCGAGAGTAGATCGTCGACAAGGCGGGTCATCTGCACTGCAGCTTTATCCATTTGCGCAACCGCCACCTGCCGCTCGGACTCACTGCGGGCACTCTGCAGCACACCAATCTGGGCACGCATGGCGGCAATCGGCGTGCGCAATTCATGCGAGGCATCCGCAGTAAAACGGCGCTCGCTTTGCAGCGTTTTTTTCAGGCGATGCAGCAGATCATTCAGCGCGTCGACCACCGGGCGGGTCTCCGCGGTCGCTAAACTCTGTGGCACATCAGCCAGGTTATCACTTTTGCGTAGTGCAATTTCTGTGGATAGTTCCTGCAGTGGGCGCATGCCGCGCCCGATTGCCCACCATAGTGCGTAGACTAACAAGGGCAGAATAAACAGCACCGGCGCGATGACCCCTTCTGATGCTTCATCGATAAGCTCGCTCCGATAATCCCCGCGCTGCCCCATGAAAAAACGCAGCTGACGTGTTTGATCATCGATGCCGAAAAACACCCATTGATGCGAACCCTCCTGCAAGGTAAAGAACCCGTTACCGGCGGTGGCAGGTAATTCAAGCGTATAGTCCAGCGAGGAGATCACGATATCCGCGCCAACATCGACCAGCCTTAAATACACTTGCCGCTGATACCCGACCAGTTCCAGCGCTTCCTCTTCATTCTCTGAAAGTTCGTCATCATGCTCCTGCAAGCCAGCGGGTAGTCCGGACTGAAAGTTACTGTATCGATCAATAATGTCCTGCAGTTGTGATGTGTTTTTTTCTGTTTCGCCACTTAAAACGGCGTAGACAGATCGGGCGCTCTGCGCCAGATTCGCGTTTAGGATTTCATCGAGTTCGTGAATCGAATGCCTGCTGACAAAATAACCGGCCAGGCATGCCGCCAGCACAAACAACGCAGCGACCAACAACATTAAGCGAAAGCGAAGCGTGTGGCGGGCACGCGACAGGGTTTCGATCAGTCGTCTCACGCGAGAATATACCCGACGCCTCGAACCGTTTTGATAAACGATTTTCCGAATTTGGCACGCAGACCGTGAATGTGAACCTCTATTGTGTTGCTGCGTGCGCCATCGTAGCCGTACAGCGTGCGCTCCAGATACTCGCGAGTCGACACCCGACGGCCATGCTCCATCAGGGTTTGCAGTATTTTAAATTCAGCGCTAGGCAATGCGACCTCGGCCTCTCGCAAGCGCACAGTATGACCGATAGGGTCCAGCGTAACGCCCGCATGTTTAAGCTCGGATACCGGTGCACCACCCTTGCGTCTGTATACCGCCCGCACTCTGGCCACCAGTTCATCAATCGATACCGGCTTCACGACGTAGTCGTCAGCACCGTCGTCAAGCCCGCTAACACGATCAGAAATAGCGTCTCTGGCGGTAATTATCAGCACCGGGACGGTATTGCCGGACTTGCGCCATTCCCTGAGCAATTGCTCACCGTCCATGCCGGGCAATTGCAAATCCAGTAACACGCAATCGAAATTTCCGTGGCGCAATTGCCGGCGGGCCACCAGTCCATCTTTAACCCATTCGACCAGAAAATCACGCTGCTGCAAGCCAATTTGCATGCCTTGCCCGAGGATAGGATCGTCTTCGATGAGTAATAAAGATAACATTTAAAACACTCAATAACAGCCATTGGAAACAGCAGCGCCGGCCTTACAAAGCTACCGGTGCATCTAGCTTGTCCGGTATTTCTAAAGCTGCAATGATAGTGTCGCCTCCAAGCCTTAACATTTACTTAAGGTTTAGCCGGATGACGGCGGCGTTAGAAATCAGCTTTCAACACAATACTGCCGCAGAAGCTTAGCTATAGTTTACCCCACTGACTACCACGACGTATTTGTTCATTGCTTAAGAAAGCACTAAGCTTTCAGCTCGACAATACCCCTATACGGGTGTCAGACAGCGTTTTAACACTAAGTAGAGCGCAATCCAATGTGTGCGCATCGGACCAAAAAGCGGTAACCCGGAACATCGTCAACAACCTGCGGAGTCACGTGTGACCAAGAACCAGCAACTCATCGCCTACACTCTGGGTATTACGACATTGTCGGTGGTCTATTTTGCTTATGCCTGGTTCAGCGCGCCACCACTGCAGGAACGGGAAACTTTTCTCAGTGAAGTCGGTGAAGGGCTGGGCAATATCGCGATGTGGGCCATTTTATTTATCTATGCCCGCACCTTACTGAAACTGATCGTCGGTAAAGGCAAGTTGTCGGAGCGTCTGATACCGGAATACGCGCATCAGACAACCGTCTCCCTGTGGAGGCAGGCACTGCGCTACTTAAACAAAACACATGTGCATGTCGGGATTGCAACCACCGCTGTGGTGCTGCTGCACATCGCCTTTTCCGGTGGTATGTTGTCCAACTTGTTTTTCATTGCCGTACTAGCTCTCATATTATGGCAAGGCGTGTTTGGTATGTTCCTGCGCTGGAAATATTCACCGGTTGAACTAAAGCGTTTTTCCTATTTGGTTCACGCGCAATTTTTCACCGGCATCACGATGGGTATATTTGCCTGGTTCGGCCATATGCTGATCGACTGATCAGGTGCACCGCGAGATGACTCGCGGTGCACCAGCTGATTTTATACAAATTCTAGAAAATTGCCGGTTCATCAACCGGATCACCGTGCGAGGTTTCCAGGAAGTCAAAGTCACAGCCGCTGTCTGCCTGCAGGATATGACGTGAAAACATCCAGCCGTAGCCGCGTTCATAGCGTGCTTTCGGTTGCTGCCAGTTATCACGACGACGCTGCAATTCGGCCTCGTCCACTTGCAGATCAATACTGCGCGCTGCAACGTCGACCGCGATGATGTCACCTGTTTGCACCAGCGCCAGCGGACCACCGACATACGACTCCGGCGCCACGTGCAATATACATGCGCCGTAGCTGGTGCCACTCATGCGCGCATCCGAAATACGCACCATGTCCCGCACACCCTGCTTCAACAATTTTTGCGGGATCGGTAACATACCCCACTCCGGCATACCCGGGCCACCCTTGGGACCAGCATTGCGCAACACCAGCACGGTATCGGCGGTGACATCGAGATCGGGGTCATCAATAGAAGCCTTCAGGTCTTCATAGCTGTCATAAACCAGTGCTGATCCCTTGTGCTTAAGCAATCTTTCCTCGCAGGCGGACGGCTTAATCACACAACCGTCCGGTGCCAGCGACCCTTTCAGTACCGCCAGTGCGCCCTCGGCATAAATCGGATTTTCGGTAGAGCGAATCACATCGTCATTATAGACCTCGGCACGCGCTACAACGTCACCCATGGTTTTACCGGACACGGTAATGCAGTCGGTGTGTAGCTCATCTTTGATTTGAGACAGCATCGCCGGCAGACCACCGGCATAGAAAAAATCTTCCATCAGGTATTCATCGCCGCTAGGCCTGACATTGGCGATCACCGGTACACGCCGGCTTTTGAGTTCAAAGTCGTTAAGGCTTAAATCGACACCACTGCGTCGCGCCATGGCAATCAGATGAATGATTGCGTTAGTAGAACAGCCCATGGCCATTGCCGCCGACACGCCGTTTTCGTAGGCCTGGCGGGTGAGGATATCTGACGGTTTGAAATCATCCCATACCATCTCGACAATACGCCGGCCGGACGCACTGCACATTCTGATGTGACCGGAATCTGCAGCGGGTATCGAGCTGGCACCGTTCAGGCACATCCCGATACTATCTGCGATAGACATCATGGTTGCTGCCGTGCCCATCGTCATGCAGGTTCCATAAGAGCGGGCAATACCGCCCATGACTTCGTTCCAGTCCTCGCGTTCGATTTCACCTGCGCGCAAATCATCCCAGTACTTCCATGAGTCCGAACCGGACCCCAGGGTTTTTCCACGCCAGTGACCGCGCAGCATCGGCCCGGCCGGAACATAGATAGCGGGGATATCCATGCTGATCGCCCCCATCAGCAGCGCAGGGGTGGTTTTATCACACCCGCCCATCAGTACTGCACCATCCACCGGATGGCTGCGCAGTAGTTCTTCGGTTTCCATCGCCAGAAAGTTTCGATACAACATAGCCGACGGTTTTACGATGGGTTCAGACAGGGATATGGCTGGCAGCTCGATGGGCAATCCACCGGCCTGCAGAATGCCGCGTTTGATATCGTCGACCCGGTGCTTAAAGTGTGAATGGCACTGGTTGATGTCGGACCAGGTATTGACAATGGCTATCAGCGGTTTGCCGATCCAGTCTTCTTCAGCAAACCCGATTTGCATAAACCGCGAGCGATGACTCGACGAGCGCAAATCGTCCTCACCCAGCCAACGATAACTTCTCAGGTCTTTGGCAGTTTTTTTTCCACCGGCGGCAGCCGCCGATGTTGATTCTGCGTTTTTTGAAGTTTTGTCCTGCGTCATATCTGACCTCCGGTTAGCTAGGTTTGGCTGTGCTTATACTACCCGAAAGCCACCAGAGTATCCCGCCCGTCAAGGCAACGAAAGGAAGATACGGCACCGCGCCCGGACAGCCACTGCCGTTAGTCTGCGCCACTCACACGGCAGCGGCTGGCATTGGACAGACCCACTGCTATACCACTATGCTACTGGTCTCGAGTGCAAGCGCACTTATCTACCAATCAATGGAAACCGCAAATGACCTGGCTTGTTTACCTCTCTGGTGAAATACATACTGATTGGCGGCTACAGATCGCCAAAGGCGCGGAGCACCACAACCTGCCCGTCTCGTTCTGCTCTGCCGTCACCGATCACGACGCCAGTGACGCCGCCGGTGATGTGCTGGGCGCAGAGACCAGCAATTTCTGGCGCGATCATAAGTCTTCTAAAGTCAACAGCATCAGAACCCGCAGCCTGATTGCAAAATGTGATATCGCGGTGGTGCGCTTCGGTGATAAATACAAGCAATGGAATGCCGCGTTCGATGCCGGCCAGTTGGCCGCTCTCGACAAACCCTACATCACCTTGCACGATGAAGACATCATCCATCCACTGAAAGAAGTTGACGCCGCCGCGATGGGCTGGGCCAAAACGCCCGAGCAAGTCGTCGAAATTCTGCGGTATGTCACCACCGCATAAGCAGCCCTTTGCAACGGCTACACGGCAAGGTAGGTCGCCAGCACCTCGGGTTTACTGTCGAGTTCGGTGATCGAGCCGGAAAACCTCACACTGCCCTTTTCGATCACATAGGCCTGATCCGCCACCAGCCGGGCAAAATGCAAATTCTGTTCGGAGAGCAGTATCGTCATTCCGCTCTCCTTGAGCTTGATTATTGTGTCCGCCATCTGCTCCACAATGCGGGGGGCTAAGCCTTCGGACGGCTCATCAAGCAGGATTAACTGCGGATTGCCCATCAGGGTGCGAGCAATTGTCAGCATCTGCTGCTCGCCACCCGATAATTGCTTGCCCTGATTGTGTCGACGCTCAAGTAGATTAGGGAACAACTCAAACAACTGAGCCGGTGTCCAGGGCGGACGGGCGTCACGCGGTGGCTGCCGGCCAACTTCGAGATTTTCATCGACAGTGAGATCGGGAAAGACACGGCGATCCTCCGGCACGTAGCCCATACCCAACTGCGCGGTACGGTGACAGGGATAGCGCGTGATGTCCTCACCCTGAAACGTCACTTGCCCCGAGGTCACCGGCAGCAGGCCGATGACAGTTTTCATCGTAGTAGATTTACCAGCGCCGTTGCGCCCCAGTAACGCGACGACCTTACCTCGCTCGACCGTCAGACTGAGTTGATTGAGGATTCGCGCTTTGCCGTAGCCTGCATTGACCGAGTTGAGCTCAAGCATGGTCAGAGCCCTCCGCTGCGAACATCGAACCACCGCCGAGATAGACATCCTGCACTTGCTTATCGTTGCGAATGGTATCGGCATCGCCCTGCGCGATAAGCTGACCACGATTCAATACCATGATCCGATCGGCGTGTCCGAATACCACATCCATATCGTGCTCGGTGAACAGCACCGACAATCCTCTCTCGGCGACAATGCCTGCGGTTAATTCCATCAATTCTGCGCGCTCACCGGGCGCCATCCCTGCGGTTGGCTCGTCCATCAGCAACAGCACCGGATCATGCGCCAGCGCGATGGCAAGCTCCAGTCGCTTTAGATCACCGTAGGCCAGAATGCCAGCGGATCTTTGCGCTTGTGATTGCATACCCACCAGCTCCAGCAGCGTTAAGGCCTCAGTGACGTAGAGGCGTGTCGCACGGCTGAACAACGAAAACGTTTTTCGATGCCTGGCGATCAATGCCATCTGCACGTTTTCGGCTACGGTCATCGATGAATACGTAGCGGTAATTTGAAACGTTCTGCCAACTCCGCGTCGCCACACGCGACGCGGGTCCCAGCCGGTGATATTTTCGCCCATTAAGCTGACTGTGCCACGATCTGGTTTTAACTGACCGTTAAGCATGTTAAAGCACGTTGTTTTACCGGCACCGTTGGGGCCGATCAGCGCCAGCAACTCACTCTGCTGTACGGTGAAAGAGACATTATCAACCGCATCCACACCCCCGAACGATTTACACAGTGTGTCGACACGCAAAACTTCTGTAGTGGCCATGTTCACTTGCGCACTCATAATGACTCACGCCCTTTTGCTAAACCAAACCGGATAGCAAGAGTATGGAAAAAACCGGCGATACCCTGTGGTGCCACCACCACCAGTACGATAATTATGGTACCTAGAATCGCGCGCCAGAAATCAAGTCTGGAGATCCAGTCCTCGAGTAAGCGGAACACACCGGCACCGACCAGCGGCCCGGCAAGCGTGTGTACACCGCCAAGCAGCACCATCACCAGCCCGTCAATGGAACGGGGAATCGCCGCTTCATCGGGGAAAATACTGCCCTTGGAAAACACATAGATTGAGCCTGCGATGCCGGCAAATAAACCGGCCACAGCAAACCCGAAATGACGATGCCGCAGTAAATGAATACCGATGGATTCAGTCCGTACTGATGAGTCCCGCCCGCCTCGCAGTACATAGCCAAACGGCGCGTGCGTTATTTTACGCAGAATCAATACACCGCCGCCGCAAAGCACCAGTGTCAAATAATAAAAAACCGGTTTGCTACGCGCCCACTCCGAAGGCCAGATCCCGAGCATGCCATCATCGCCGCCCGTCACATCGCCCCAGGAATAGGTGATCGACCAGATGATCTGCGCTGCAGCCAGTGTCAGCATCGCCAGATAGACGCCGGATAACCTTACACAAAACCAACCGAACACCAATGCGCCGACCACCGCAGCAATCGGCCCGATCAGTAACGCCAGCTCCATTGATCCGCCCAGGTGGCGAAACACCAGCGCTGAGGCATAAGCGCCCAGCGCAAAATAGGCGGCATGCCCGAAAGACACCATACCGCTGTTGCCCATCAGAAAATGCAAACTCGCTGCAAACAAGGCAAAGATGATGATATCCGTCGCCAGTACAATGCCGAAGTCATCGAGAACATACGGCACGGCTACCAATGCCGCGATCACCAGCAATCCGACCAGTTTGCCCGGCAAGCTCGCCTCGCGTAGTGGCATATCAATCTGATCACCGGCGTGCTGTATTGCATCGGGCTTACCGAGCAGCCCCCAGGGCCGGACGATCAACACGACAGCCATCACCAGAAACGCCAGCACAATAGTGATTTGCGGCATTATTAAAATACCAAACGCGTTTAACTCACCGATCAGCACAGCGGCTAGAAATGCGCCGACAATGCTGCCCATACCGCCGATCACCACCACCACGAATGCCTCGGCGATAATACTGAGATCCATCAGCAGATTGATTGATTCCCGCGGTACTTGCACCGCCCCTCCGAGCCCGGCCAGTGCCGATCCGAGAAAAAACACCGAGGTAAACAACCAGGCCTGGTTGACACCCAGTGCCGCCACCATATCGCGGTCCTGAGTGGCTGCCCTGACCAGCGTCCCCCAGCGGGTTTTATTTAACAAAAGCCACACTGAAATCAGTACCACCGGACCCAGTGCAATCAAGGCAAGATCATACTGCGGGATAGGCTCATCAAAGATGCGCACCACGCCATTCAACCCGGGAGCACGTGAACCGAATTTATCTTCGCCGCCAAACAACGCAAAAATCGCGTCCTGCATCACCAGCACAATGCCAAAAGTAGCCACCAGCTGAAACAGTTCCGGCGCGTGATAGATACGCCGTAGAATAACCACCTCAACGATAACGCCGACAACGCCGACGATCAGTGCAGCACAGATGACTGACCCCCAGAACGGCAGAATGCCGGTCGGCAACCATTCAATCAGGTGGTATGCGAGGTAGGCGCCAAGCATATAGAAACTGCCGTGCGCAAAATTGACAATACGGGTGACACCAAAAATAAGCGACAGGCCCGACGCCACCAGAAACAGAGAACTTGCGCTAGATAACCCAGTAAGAAACTGTGCAAAGATAAACCCGGCGGTCATGCAAATACCCTAGTGTAGTGTTGCAGGCAAAAGACACCCGTGACCCGACAGATCAAAGTGCTTCACTTCTGTGGTAAAACTTCTGTAGATTGAGTTCAAATACTTTAAACTTTTTGTGCACCATAATCCGCCCCTTGGGTTTCCCCCCCCGTTGGCACCGCGATAACAATAAGCGCCTCACTCGAAACGCCCACCATCAGAACCGGCGATCAGTTCACACTTTGTAATTTCCTGCAACACATCGCAGGCCGTTAATCCTACCGTTTTCAGTCCTGACTTGTGTCGACTTAACACTTTTAACACACATACAGCGCCACCGACACGAAGTGTTGACCATGTCAACCAAAGATTCAGAGTCAATCTGTACACTGCACCATTTCAGATAGCTCCGATCACAAATTGTGGTCCGTTGATCAGCGAGAACCCGCAGATGAATTATATTGACACATCCCATAGCGCAGAGGACCTCTATAAGCTTCTGTCGAGCGTAGTTTCCGAAAACAAAAAACAACACTGCAGCAGCACAAACTTTGGCACCGGGACAAACAGCGATCTGTTTGCGCAACTGCAACAGGTGCTCGTTTCCCTGACAAACTCACTGCAGTCCGATAAAGGACTAAATAGAGCAGCGTACAGTAACGCCGGTTACAACGACTCCGGCTACAACAACAGCGGCCACAGCAATGCACGACATGGCAGCAATGGCTACGGATCGGGTAACTCTAACCGCCCGGGCAATTGCTTTAGTGGCTGCCAGAACCACACAACCACCAGTAATTTTCAGTCCAATACCGCCGCTAACCGACAAAACTATAACCTCAGTGTCTCCTTGCAACTGAGCCTCGGTGAAACGGCACGCCAGGACTATAACTTCGGCGGCACCCTCAGCCTGAACATCGGTGAAAGCTATCGACCTGACTACAACCTCGGGAGTTACCAGAGTATTAATATCGGCGAGATCTACCGTCCGAATTATAACCTCGGCAGTGGCCTGAGCATTGATATCGGCTCAAACGCCAGACCTAACTACAACCTTGGCAGTGATTTATCGATAAATATCGGCGACACCAGGCGCGTGACCGATTTTGGTTCGTTATTGAGTCTGAACTTCGGCAACTCCGGCAACCCGCATTTTTTCCACTAGTTTTCAGGTAATGCACCGGCGGTACTTACAACCGCCGGCGCTTACCATTTACTGATCAGGACGCAACTTCAGGACTTCGTCGTCAGTGGGCTGAAAGTCGTTGCCGTCAGCATAAAACCAATCGACCATCTCGCCCTTGCCATCGACCACCGTCGTTTTGCCAACCCAGGTACCCATGGTCGATTGATGATCCTGTTTACGATAGATAAAATCACCAGACGGTGACGACACCGACAGATTTTCCATGGTGTCGACCAGCGTTTCAGCATCATAAGCCGGCGCTTTTTCCAGCAGTGTGGCAATGGATGCGATCACGTTGTAGCCCACAATAGACCCCAGCTTGGGGGCTTCATTCCACTTAGCCTCATAAGCGGCAAAAAACTTCTGATGTGCCGGATCGTCAATTGCACCCTGTGGATACCCTGTCACGATCCAGCCTTCCGGCGCTTCATCTTTTAACGGCTCTAGATACTCGGGCTCACCGGATAGCAGGCTCACCACAGTGCGCCCTTCAAATAATCCACGCAAATTGCCTTCGCGTACAAATTTGGCCAGATCACCGCCGAAGGTGACGTTGAAAATAGCTTCCGGTTTAGACGCTTCCAGTGCCCGCACTGTAGAACCTGCGTCAATTTTAAATACCGTAGGCCATTGCTCCTCTATAAATTCTGCGTCGGGCACCAGTTTCAACAACTCGCTTTTAAACGCCGCGACTGCATCTTTACCGTAGGCGTAGTTAGGTGCCACCGTAGCCCATTTTTTTGCGCCGGTTTTCTCAGCTTCTTTTGCCAGCATGGCCGCCTGCATGGTAGTCGATGGTCTCAGGCGGAAGGTGTAACGATTGCCACTCGACCACACAATTGCATCACTAAGTGGTTCGGCCGCCAGAAAAAAGGTTTTATTTTGTTTGGCGAAGTCGGTGACAGCGAGACCGATGTTAGATAGAAAGGTCCCGGCTATCATCGTGACCTCGTCGCGGTTGACCAATTCTTCGGCAATTTTAACAGCATCCCCCGGTTTGCCGCCGTCATCGCGCGCTATGATCTCAAGTTGCTTGCCTTTGATACCACCATTCGCGTTGACCTCTTCGACAGCGAGCTCCCAGCCTTTGCGATAGGGGTCGAGAAAGGCTGGCAACCGTGAATAGCTGTTAATTTCACCTACTTTAATCACGTCCGCGGCGTTTGCCGCCATAGACGCAATACCCGCCGCTGTCGCCAGTGCCACTGCTGCCACTGTTTGCGTAAATTTCATATTTTATCTCCCCCGTAGTCGTCCGGAATCGGACAACAGAAAATGTCTGCAGCCGGCAGGCGATCAGTGCCTAACCGTGCAGCAGGTGTTCTATGCGCTTTCTATATTCGTTCGGACCTTTGTCAATTGCAAGTCGAAGCGGCACCGGACCCGGGTTATCTGACTCTGCAATGCGCGTTTCCTGCTGCTGAATGGCTTCGAGAATGACTTTGTCTTCGTCAAAGGCAATGCGGAACAATTCATTCATGCGGTCACCGATGCTGGCATCGTCGATGGCGCGATTGCGTATATGCATCCAGCGGTCAATGGTGTGAGTGGCATTCACCGGCGTTAAAAAATGCAGCGCAAATATTCGCATGCCCTGCTCACGATCAGCCTCGGCAATTGCCAGTGACGCATCAGCACTGCCAAAATCGATAACGGCCGTGCTGGGCATATGCAGGTAATAATAGTGCCAGCGGTCAACGTGGCCTTTAAAACCGCCAAGCTGCTTGAAAAAACCCACCGGCGGGGCATCTCGAATCCAGCGCCAGGCGGTTATCTGTTCGCTGTCAGTGTTGACATGCACGGGTACATCTTCGCTTTGCGCATTGCCGAGCGTCGTCGGGTGCACAAAGCTGACGTGCGCCGGGTCGACCAGGTTTTCGGCGACATTGAGATAGTTGCTTTCTATATGCAGCGCATCCCCCTGGTGAGCCTGCCAGTTGCTGTCATTAAATTGCGGTAAATCAAACACAGTATCGGTGTCGGCCAGGGCAGCGTCGCCCATCCAGACCCAGACAATATTATGTTGTTCAAACACCGGATAGGTATCGACGCACTGGCGTTTCGGGATTATCTCCTGCCCTGGAACCCTGACACAGTGGCCGGTCGCGTTGAACACCGTACCATGGTAACCGCACTGTATTGTGTCGCCCTCGACCCGTCCCATCGACAGCGGCAGAAGCTTGTGCGGGCACAGATCACGCAGGGCGCAGACACTGCCGTCAGTCAGCCGATACATGACCAACTCAGTTTCCAGCAGCGTGACCTTGAGCGGCTGGTCAGTAAACTCACTGGACCAGCCAGCCACATACCAGGCATTTTCCACGTATTTCATCAGTCTCTACTCGCCAATGATTTAATCATCCTGTGCATCGCAACCCCCGCAGGCATTGATCACCGGCTGAGCCGGCGTAACGCCCGTGCGACGCTCCAACAACCGGGGTGTCCAGTCTATTTGTGCCGTTATAACCGTAGTCGCTATACGACATCAGTCGCACCTGACGTCAGTCCCTGCCAGCCCCTTGTAACCCGAAGCATCAGCGCAATCCATCATTACCTACAGCGTCGGCTGATTCCAGCCCGCCAACCCTTGGCAGCGGCCTGCCGGAATCAGTCACCGCAACAGCCACCAGTATTTCGTTAGCTCGCGGCGCATCCGTCAGACGTACTTCGATACCGTCAAAATGGCTGCGTACATAAGCGGCATCTTTATGACCGAGCGGTACATCAAGTGTCTGTCCGCAGCCGCCCATTTTTTTTCCCGACGGCACCAATGCCGCGCCCTTTTCTACGGCGGCTCTCAGTGGCGCGCCGAGCGCAGGGTGCAGTATTGCGGCGGCATGCTCTAACTCACCGTTGCTGCCAACCATCGCAGCTTTGCCATAGCTTTCTATCTCCGCCGGCGACACGCCCAACGCTGCAACAGCCTTTTCACCAAGCAATTTGCCGAGCGCTGCACCGGTGTCTATCAACGCGGAGAGGTCCTCCTGATAGACGCCGGCAAACGGATTTTCTATCACCGCCACCGCTACCGCCTTACGCGTCGCCGGAGTGATTGATTTTTCCATCTCACGGTGGGTATCTTCAACCTGAGTGACTATCTTGCGAATACGCATTTATCGCAGCCCGTCTTCACCAACAATGGCATCGGCTTCCAGCCCACCGGCACGGTTATGCACCCTGGCTCCGGTCGACATCACCAGCGCCAACACTATTTCACTGGCTCGCGGTGCGTCATTAATACCCACTTCCATCGCATCGAAGTGTGACCGCACATAGGAGGCATTGGTGTGAGTCATGGGGATATCGAGACGGGTGCCCGGCGCGCCCACTTTTTTTGTCGACGGTACAATTGCCATGCTGTCTTTGATCAGTTCACGCATTGAATAGCCACCCGGCACATGCCAGAGCGCACCATGCTCGACTTCTCCTGCTTCGCCGACAATTGCCCCCTTGCCGTAACCCTGAATGGTGTCAGGATCACCACCGAGCGCATCGATGAGTTTCTGTGCCATCTGCACACCCAGAGGTTTGAGGTCTTCCATGAAGCCGGCAATGTCTTCTTCGTAGCGCCCTGCATACGGATTGGCGATTACCGCAAGGCAAGAAGCTTTGCGCAAGGGAGTGTCGGCAACAGGCCCACCTTCGTGCCAGGTCTCTTCAACAGAGACAATCATCTTTCTAATTATTACGTCAGGCACTGTGTTTTCCCCCGGGTGGTTTGACCCGCGTTACTGAATAGGCAGATAGCGGTAAGCCCGGCTGTCTGTAGTTTTATGATAATCGCGCAGAGACAAATGTGCATCCACTATATGGCCATCGTGTTTCATTTGCTCCGCGACCGCCAGACCAGCGTTAAGCGCCGCTTTAATCTGCGCTTCAGACAGAGGCCCGACGGCGACGGTCACCTCCCGGTCGCCCAGATCACTGTCTGCGTCAAGCTCGCGTGCCTGACAACGCTCAATGGCTGCACAATCCGGCAGTGTCACGGCATTGGCGATCAGTGTGGCAGCAGCATCGGCAGTGGCCGCATTGGCGGCCAGCACGGTCACCGCATCGGCAATGCCCAGACTCAGACTGCGCCCGTGACAACCACTGGTGGCGATACCCCCGACACCATCATCGGGTGTGAGCCGGATGGTGGCTGCCAGCTTTCCCGACAACGGGTTGGCCACTACACCGATATCAGTGTGCTGCTGCGGCCCGAGATAAATGGCTATATCGCCGCCATTGTTGACCAGCACCCGGGGTAATAACAGATCCCGCCTGAGACTTTGCAGCACTTCATCAGCGACCGCACCGGCAACCGCGATCATCGGGGTCGTAAAATAGCGCGGAAACCGTGCAGTTGCCGTTTGCATACGCAGCGCGACTGTCCCGTGCAGCGATACCTGACTTCCAGCGGGCTGCCGCAGCGATGGTAATTCGGCAACCAACTCGGTCAGCACCGTCGCAAACCGGTCCACTGCCTGCTGGTAGGCCTGCTGTACAGCATCAGCACTGGCGCTGACTTCTATGATCAAATCAATAGGACCGTGCTGCAGGTGCAACCGCCGTCCATCGTTGATCAAGGCGGCCACAGCACTCATCTTTGCATTGGCCGCAGAACTTTCAGGGCCACGAAAAATTATGCGTATCAGTCGGCCAGGGGTTTTCTTCTGCGCTGATCAATTGCTCGCTGCCGGCAAGTACATGATCATTCTGTGATCCGAGCCTGCCCGCCAGTACATCGTCAAGAGAGCTGACATAGTCCGCGTGACCGCCGAGCGCGATATAGTCGGTATAGCGCATGGTAAACTCCACGGGGGCGACCAGCGCCGGGGTTGGCACATAACCAAATGAGCCAGCCGGCATACGCATGACATCGACCATTATCGTAATGCCACCGCCGGGCCAGACATAGACCGGCGCCCCGCCAGCGGTGACATGCGTCAGCATCTGCTTGACCGAGCGTGTAAGCTGCACCGGGTTTTCGGTAACCCCGGCGCGCAAGGAGCCGCCCGCCCCGCCCATAAACAACACGGTGCACAGCGCGGGTTCGCAATTCTCGGCAATACGCTCAACCGATTGCTGCAGGCTTGCCGGTAACGGTTTGGCGACCGGTTGCAGATTGCTGTCGAGTTCAAAGTAGGCAAATTGCTCACCGGTGGTCGACACCATCAGCAGTGTCATGCCGGCGCGCGCATTTTTTTTGTTGAAAGCACCGAGTATAGTAAGAGGATCTGAGATATTGGTTCCGCCCCATCCGGTACCGGGTTCGGCGACCTGGAAGTATCGACCGGGTGTTGATTTGCGCCCCAGAACCTTAATCCCGGTTGGCTGCCAGTCGATCACCTTGCCGGCCTGATGCTCTGACACCACACCGGTTATATGATCATCAACCACAACGACTTCATCGACCAGGCCCTTCCACTGCGAGGCAAACATGCCAATGGTGGCCGAGCCACACCCGACACGCATCTTTTCCTCGCGCACACCACTGACAATCGGCGCGCAACCGGCTTGCACCACAACCGACAAACCGTCATCGATCTCCAGCTCTACCGCCTCACGGTTGCACAGCTTGAGCATGGTGTCACAAGTGACACGCCCTTCCTTTTTTGAACCGCCGGTCAGATGATGCACGCCGCCAAGCGACAGCATTTGCGAGCCGTACTCCCCGGTTGTGACATGTCCGACCGCCTCCCCCTGAGCACGCACCGGGCTTTGCTCCGGTCCCAGATGCCGATCGGTATCTATTTTTACTTTGACACCACAGTAGCTATAGATACCTTCTGTCACTACCGTCACCATATCGACCCCGGCGACTTCCTGCGAGACAATAAACGGCGCAGGCTTGTAGTCCGGGTAGGTGGTGCCAGCGCCCAGTGCCGTGACAAACATCTGCTTCGATGCCACTACATTGCCGTCCCACCTGTCACTGTTGCCACTGTCGGTGTTTTCGGACGGTGCGAATGGCACAACCGCACCACCATCAGCAATCGCCCGGGTGATGACCCGGTGTGGATCAAGACGCACCAGTGCGCCGGCCGTGTTAGCGTACCGGTCGCAGGCGCCTGACTTGCCGTCGGCGATGTAACACATCACCGGGCAGGCATCGCAGCGTATTTTCCCGGCATTTTTATCGCCGGCACGAGCGTTGTTGTCAGTCACTTATGTCCTCTCCTGGTCACGTGGTCTTACCACGCAATACCCTGCTGAAAATCTATAACGACGGCGTTGCTATTAAATCCGGGTAACACGCAACGGCTACGACAACTGCCGAAGCGCCGCGAGTACCTTATCCGGTGTGGCGGGAAGATGATTAACCTCGGCACCGGTGGCATCGCGAATCGCGTTTAAAATTGCCGGCGCGGTCGGGATCAGTACGTGCTCCCCCAGCCCTTTGGCACCATAGGGGCCCACCGCATCAGCGACCTCTACAATGTGATGTTCAAACGATGGTATATCACCTATGGTGGGAATCAGGTAGTCGTGCAGATTCTCTGCAACCCCCGGGACAAAATCTTCCATCAACGCCATCCCGATCCCCTGCGTCGCACCTCCCTCGATCTGCCCTTCGACCAGCTGCGGGTTTATCGCTATGCCCACATCATGTGCGGTGGTTAATCGATCCAGCTTGACCGTACCAAGCTCAACATCTACGGTGAGTTCGATCAATTGCGCTCCGTAGCCGTACTGGGCATAGGGACTGCCTTGTCCATTGGCATCAAGCTCAGTGGTGGGCGGGTTGTATTGCTCTACGGCACAAAACACATAGCCTTCGCTGTCAGCCGGCCGGTCGGTCAGCGTTAGCACATGTGTCTGGTCGGCGTCCTTAATGGTTATCGTGCCAGCGGACATAACTACTACGGAGCGGTCCGAGGCATTGACTTCGCGCAGAATCAACTGCCGCAGCGATCGCGCCGCCAGCAGTGCTGCGTTACCACTGACAAAGGTCTGTCTCGACGCCGATGTTTTACCGGCATCGGGTGTCACTGCCGTATCAGCATCGACCAGTCGCAACTCAGAAAGTGCTACTCCCAACGTATCTGCCGCAATCTGCGCGACCACCGTATTAGCCCCCTGACCAATATCTATAGCCCCTTGATGCAGCACCACCTGCCCCTGCTGGTTGACGGCTATCTTGATGGTTGACGGATTCGGTAACGACGTGTTTCCACATCCGTACCAGCAAGTCGCTACGCCGCGGCCTTTGCGATAGCGGGTACTGTTTTCATTAAACACAGCGCACCGTTCACCTGCCGCAACCCACGCTTCCTGCAGCGTACTGAGGCATGCCTTGATGCCTACGCCCGAGGCAAATATCTGCCCGGTCACGGTAGGCTGATGATTATCGAGCGCGTTGTTCAAACGAAACTGCAATCGATCTATACCCGCATCATCGGCGAGTCTGTCGAGCAGTGATTCCAGCGCGATGGCGGCCTGCGGCACACCAAAGCCCCGAAACGCGCCCGCCGGCGCGGTATGAGTATGCACCGCCGTTGAACGAGCGCGATAGTTGGGAATATAAAATGGACCGGATGCATGGATCGGCACACGGTTCGCGACGGTCGGCCCCCAACTCGCATACGCACCGGTGTTGAAAATACCGTTGAAGTCGATGGCGGTCAGTTTGCCGTTGGCATCGCAGGCAATGTGCAGATCAATCTGAGACGGGTGGCGCTTGGTGGTTGACTGCATAGACTCACGGCGACTGTAGACAGCGGCCACCGGCAGGCCAAGTTTCAACGCAGCCAGACACAGATAAGGCTGCAGGGACAGATCGAGCTTCGAACCGAAGCCACCACCAACAGAGGTCGGTCGCACGCGGATATTTTCTTCCGGCATACCAAGTATGCCGGCAAGTTCTTCACGGGTCATCCCTGCAGTCTGTGTGCAGGTATGGATTTCTATAGTATCGTCGACGACAACCGCACAGCCTGCTTCAGGCTCGATATAGGCATGCTCGATAAACGGCGTGCTAAAGCTTCCACGGCGGGAAAAGCGCGATTGTTGCAGACCGGATTCTATATCTCCGCGTTGCACCAGCCCACGTACCAGAACGTTGTCCGGTCGCCCGGCATGCACCGGCATAGCGCCATCGAGCAGCGCCTGATCCGGCAGCAGGTGTGGATCCAGCACTGTCCACTGCACCGGGAATGTCTCTGCATCGAGGCGTGCGATTGCCTCTGCGCTGCCAACAACCGCGGCAATCGCCTCACCACGAAACCGGGCACGCTGCTCTGCGAACACCGGTTGATCGGCAAACGGCGGAATAACCCCGAATCGATTTTCCCCGGGGATGTCAACGCTGGTCAGGACCAGATCTAGCCCGTGGTCCGTCAGCCACTGACCGGTATCGCCAATGATAAAGTCAGCACAATGGTGCGGACTTCTGATTACCGCCAGGCGCAACGCATCCGTGGGGATAACATCAGCGCCAAACTGATCGCGCCCGTTAACCTTGGCAACACCATCAAGCCGTTGCACCCGCGCGCCAATAGCGGCTCCCGATGGCGGGCTGCCCGGCACATCGCGAAGCGACGCTGTATTTACCACCGCATCTATAATTTTCCGGTAACCGGTACACCGGCACAACACACCGCCGAGAGCATCTTCTACTTGTTGGGCATCGGGGGTCGGGTTGTGCCGCAACAAATGCGTAGCAGCCATCAGCATCCCCGGAGTACAAATACCGCACTGCGCCGCACCGTGCTGTAAAAAAGACTGTTGCAGCGCATTGAGGTTTTCACCATCCTCACCGGGCCCTGCAAGACCCTCGACGGTCTCGACCACACTGCCTTCCAGCTGGCCAATTGCCACCAGACAACTGCAGGCAGGCTCACCATCGATCAGTACCGTACAGGCACCACAATCACCGGCATCGCAACCCACCTTAGTGCCAGTCAGCCCTTGCTTGCGCAGTACCTCTGACAAGCGCTGCAAGGGCATTTCATCACTATGTATCGCGCGCCCATTGACACTGAAACCTATGCCATTGATAAGCTCGCCCGGTGCATCGCTCATGTTGTTGCCCCCGCTGTCTTGGCCGCAACGACCGCATCTGCCACGGTCCGCCGCAGCAACTGCAAGGCCGCCTCCTGACGGTACCCGGCCGGGGCGCGTATATCATCAATAGGCTGCAATGCAGCCAGATGCTGCGCCTGCAGCAGTTGCTCTACGCCCGTCTCTGCCTGCTGACCCTGCAATGATGTTTCAGCCGTGGTCAGCCGCGTTGCGACCTCGGAACAGGACCCCACGGCTATGGAGATTGACTCGATACGGTTATCGTTGCTCAGTACCAGGCGAACGGCCACCATCGCAATTGATATCACCAGATAGCGACGCGCACCGAGCTTGCGAAAAGCGCTGCTGCCAGTGCTGGCAGCACGCGGGATGACGATCGCGCTGAGTAGTTCATCTTCGGCAAGCTGTGTCCGGCGATTGCCCAGAATATAGTCGCCAAGCGGCAGTTGTCGGGTACCCCGATGCGACATGAGCTCGACCTGCGCGTCGAGACACAGCAACGGTGGCACCCCGTCTGCCGCCGGTGATGCATTACATAAGTTGCCCGCCACCGTTGCACGGTTCTGAATCTGTACCGAGCCCACCTCAACAGCGGCCAGCTTCAAGGCATCAAAGGCTGCTGGCAGCCCGGCCCGGACCACGTCAGTCCAGGTTGCCAGTGCACCAATACGGACGCCATCCGGGGTTGTAGCTACCTTGCCAAGGTCAGACAGTGCGGTGATATCGAGCACGGGTGTTGAGGGGCGCTGCCCCTGTAGTGCGGGGTAGAAGTCAGTACCGCCAGCTAATATTGTCCAGCGATTGTTACGCAGTAAATCAAGCGCAGCCCCCAGTTGCAACGGTCTGACATAGCTCAATGGCATTAAACTCTCTGCATTAACGATTCAACAACCGCCGGCACTTGTCACCAAAGCAAGTACGCAGCAGCGTGTGCGTAGTGGTTACCTCTTTATATTACCCGCACACGAAAAGATCGTCCCTTCATTTTTCCCTGCGTTAATTTTTCCATGGCAACTTTCAGCGCAGTCCGGTTGACGGCCACATACGCACGCGTGGCAAATACTTTAATTTTGCCGATCTGCTCGCTATTCACCCCATTGTCGCCAGTCAATGCACCGACAATGTCGCCGGGTCGAAGCTTTTGTTTTTTGCCGCCATTGATGAGCAGCGTGATCATTTCCGGACGGGTTGGTGGCAGCTTCAAGACACTGGCGGGCGGCAGAGATTCGTCGGTGATTTTTTTTGCCAGCGCATCCTGCAGCACAGACATGCGGTAATCGTCAGAGGCATCGTAGAACGACCAGGCCTCGCCACTGTCACCTGCCCGGCCGGTGCGGCCGACGCGATGCACATGCACTTCGGGATCGCGCGCGAGGCGGTAATTTACCACCACATCCAGCGCTTCAATGTCCAGTCCGCGGGCAGCAACATCGGTGGCTACCAGCACACTGGCGCTTTTGTTGGCAAAGCGGATCAGGGTCTGATCACGATCACGCTGATCGAGGTCGCCGTGCAGATCAAGTGCGGCAAAGCTATTTTCCTTGAGAAATGCAACGACTTCGGCAACGTCAATTTTAGTGTTGCAAAACACCAGTGCTGATTCCGGCCTATGCTGCAACAACAACAACTGCAGTGCCTTGCGACGGGCATGGTCGTCATCAACTCGGAAAAAACGCTGATGGATACTTGAGTCGTCGTGCGACTCATCAATTTTCACCATCACCGGTTCGCGCATGATTCGCCTGGCAACCGCCTGAATTTCATCCGGGTAAGTGGCGCTGAGAAGCAGTGTTTGACGGTCTTGCGGCACCCGATCAATGATCTTGTCCATTGACTCCTGAAAGCCCATTTGCAACATGCGATCGGCTTCGTCCAGCACCAGCATTCGTACATCCTGCAGTTTAAGCGTATTGCGGTGCAGGTGATCTTCGATACGCCCCGGGGTGCCAACCACGATGTGCACGCCCTGCTCCAGTGACCCGACTTGCGGACCGAGCGGGGTCCCCCCGCACAGGGTCACTACTTTCACATTCGAGGTGGCTCTGGCAAGGCGGCGTATTTCACCGGCAACCTGGTCGGCCAGTTCCCGTGTCGGACAGAGCACCAGCGCCTGGGCGCAAAAGCGTTTGGGCTCAAGCCGCGACAATATCCCCAATCCAAACGCGGCGGTCTTGCCGGAGCCGGTCTTGCCCTGTGCGATGACATCCTGCCCCTGCAGCACAGGCGGCAGGCTCTGCGCCTGTATTGGTGTCATCTCCGTGTAGCCGAGCGACTCCAGGTTGCCAAGTAATTCATCTGACAGGTCGAGCGCGCTGAAAGCAGACTGACTCACGGTGGGGATTCCTGATTGATCTTGATTTTTAGGGGATGCTTGCCGGTGGCACTTATCTTAAGCACCGGTACAGCGGGCCACGCAGGGTGTTGGAGCGCATAGCCTACAGCAATGCACCGACCAGCGCAGCGACGCCGGACCTGGACGGCCGGCGTCTCCTGCCTCGGGCATCAGTCCCCCTGTCGCTACATCAGGTTGTAGGGCAGATTCAATATCAGGCTTTCGGGTGCCAGACAGATCTCATCACTGCAGGCCTGTACTTGCAGCACAACCGTGGGAACCAGTTGCGTGTCTTGCACGGTCGGCAACGCAGCGCTGATCGTGACATCACCCTCGTACAGCGATAGCGCCGAACGCTGAAAGCCAAGCGTGCGGATTTCAGGCTCCGGAAAGACGACATCGGCCAGTGGCGAATCATCAGGCTGAGTCACTGCGGTACCGATCAGGTAGTCCTGTAGAGGTTCAGCGGCGTTGATGTGCCAGCCCGGTGCCATGTTGATGTCGATCTCTACCCGATTGCCGTCGGCGACGCGCGCTGACGCACGTACTTTGCCGCGCGCCGCGAAGCGGGAGTTGCCGACCTCGCCTTGCAGCAATTCATTGACTCCGGTGAGCAGGTAGCCAAAACCGGAAGGATCAATTTCGATGTACGATGAAAACGCCGCCAGCACCGCCTGAGCACGGTCACGATACGCGTCTTCGCCGGTGCGATACCAAAGCCGCGACAACACTCGCAGAGCCACCGAATTGCCAGTCGGGGTGGCGCTGTCGAACATATCCTTGGGACGGTTCGGCAGAGCGGCGCCGCGGGTGCTCTCCAACCCGATGAAATAGCCGCCGTTGTCGTCGTCCCAGAAACGCTCGTGCATCGCATCGACCAGCTCTATCGAACGGGTCAGCCATAATTTATCGCCGGTGGCATCGAACAGGGCAACATAGGCTTCAGCAAGAAACGCGTAGTCGGCCTGACTGGCGTCCACTGACGAATTCTCTCTGAAGCGTGCCCGCCACAGACTGCCGTCTTCCCGGCGGTTGCTCTGCCAGATAAATTCACCGGCGCGCAATGCTGCCTGCAGGTAGTCGGGTTTGTCGAGAATCACGGATGCCTGTGCATAAGCCGTTATCATCATGCCGTTCCACTCGGTGATGATTTTATCGTCAGTCAGCGGTGGCTCGCGCTTTATCCGCTCGGCCAGCAGCACTTCAGAGAAGCCATCGAGTCGAGCTTCAAGCGCCTCTGGCGACAAACCATGCTGAGGGGCGACCTGAGCCAGCGTGCCCAGGGTATGCAGGATATTGCGGCCCTCGAAATTACCACGGGCACTGACTCCCCAGACTTCCTGCGCCAGTTTAGCGTCTTCTTCGCCCAGTACCTCGACGAGTTGCTCGGGGGTCCAGGTAAAAAAGATTCCCTCTTCACCTTCTGAGTCAGCATCGGTGGCCGAGTAAAAGCCGCCGTCGGGTGAGGTCATTTCACGTAGAACGTAGTCGAGCAGCCGGCGGGCGGTACGGCGATGCTCATTGTCACCGGTTAACTGATAAGCCTGCAGATAAACTCTGGACAGCGCAGCCTGGCTGTAGAGCATTTTTTCGAAGTGCGGCGTTAGCCAATCTTCATCCACCGCATAGCGATGAAACCCGCCACCGACATGGTCATGAATGCCACCCGCCGCCATTCGCTCCAGAGTGAAATCAACCGCGTCGAGGGCCTCCGTATCGGCGTTGCGCAGCGCTAGATCAAGAAGGAAAAACAACGTCGGTTCACGGGTAAATTTAGGGGCAGGACCAAAACCGCCCTGAAAATCATCATAGGTGCTGAGTGCCGCATTTCGGGCAACCGCGATATCACGCTCGCCAATATCACGCGCCTCACTGCTGAGCCGGCTGCTCTCGGCAATCGCTGCCGACAACTGACCGGCAACATCAGTGATTCTGGGTCGGTCGTCTGCCCACACCTGAAAGATATTGGTCAGCGTATCGCTAAACACGGACGGCGGCATGTAAGTTCCGGCGTGGAAGGGCTTGCCGTCCGCCTGCAGAAAGGTAGACAGCGGCCATCCACCGCTGCCGGTCAGCAGTTGCACGCCGGTCATGTAAGTGGCATCGACATCGGGCAATTGCTCTCTGTCGACTTTTATCGAAATATAGTGCTCATTCATTTGCTCGGCAATTGCTTCACTTTCAAAACTTTCACGCTCCATGACATGACACCAATGGCAGGTGGCGTAACCGATCGATAAAAAAATCGGCTTGTCTTCGGCTTCGGCTTTTTTGAAGGCCTCATCGCCCCACGGATACCAGTTAACCGGATTGTGGGCATGCTGCAGTAAATAGGGGGACGCTTCATGCACCAGGCGATTGATATAGACCGGAGTGCCATCGTCTTTCAAATGCTCGGTACGCGGCTTGTAGTCAGGACCCAGCGCACGGTAGGCCTCGACCAAACCCGCTTCGAAAGCGGCGTTTTCAGCATCGGTGACTGGCTCGTCTGCCGCAACAGCCAGGTTGGCCGACAACACGACCCCAACCATCAGACCTAAAAAGCCTGACCCGCAATAACCGAACGCACCACCGGTATTCGCACCCGGTACAACCCGCTGTACGCGAAGCGCTGAAATATTAAGCATAAGCACCAACCGTGAAATTAAAGCTTTAAGACAGAACGCAATCGTCAGGCAGACCTGTGCCAAGACATTACACCGCGTCTTGTGGACCGCTCAATCGCGAATCGGTTCCTCGATCGATGCGCAACAACACAGCAGGCAGGAAAAAAAAGTCTGCGATCAATGCAATAACTATAGTGACCGCACTCAGCAGGCCCATTTCGGAATTGACCTTAAACCCGGAAAAATACAGCACGGCAAAACCCGCCATCAATGCCATAGAGGTGATCACCAGAGCCACTCCCACGGTTTCAAAGGTGTTTTTTACCGCCTCAGCCGGTTGCATATGCTGCTCGCGGCGGGCGCGCAGATACTTACTGAGAAAGTGCACGGTATCGTCGACCACAATACCCAGCGTGATCGCTACGACCACCGCTACCGACAAGCCGACTTCACCGACCAGATACCCCCAGATACCAAGCGCCATGCCGGCAGGCACCAGGTTAGGCAGCAAACTCACCAGCCCTATCTTCACGCTGCGCAGCGCCAGTATCAGCATGAACGAGATCGCCACCAGCGCGATCAGTGATCCAAACAACATCGAATTGATATTGCGTTCCGAAATGTAGGCAAAAATCATCGACAGGCCACTGCCCTGCGTCGCTCGCCCGGCGGTGTTTTCCTGCAACCAGAGTTCTGCCCTGGAGTTCAACTCACGCATCTCGGCCGACGATGCGCCGCGGATCAGCGCAATAACACGACTCTGCGATTTTGCAACATCAATGGTGTTGTTGAGATCGAGCCCATACGGCAACGACATCTCGTACATCAGCAGATACTGCGCGGCAAGCTCTCTGGACTCCGGTATACGATAGTAGGCAGGATCATCGCCGTGCATGCTTTGGTTGAGCTCTTTCATGACATGCGAGATTGCCCCCACATTAGTCACTGCGGGTTGCGCGTTAAGCCATTCGACAAAGTTGTCCACATCCGCCAGGTATTGCGGATCACTGACACCGCCATCGTCATCTGCAGGCAATGAGTACTCAATCGCATTGAGGCCGGTGAGGCGCTCTTCTATAAAATTGGTATGGCGGGTGATCTCAAATTTGTCACTGAAATACTCAAGAAAATTATCGTCCAGTACGATTCTGGTGGTACCCAGCATCAGCACCACGATCAACCCGCCCATCACCCACAACAATGGCCGATGCAGGCGTACGACAAATTCGCCTAAGCTTCCCATAAAGCCTGCCAGCGCTGGCCTGCGATTGAGTTTTTTTAATCTGACGCAAGTAAGCAAAGCCGGCAGTAGAGTCAGCGCCAGCACACAGCCCGTCAACACACCAAATGCAACAATATTGCCGAGCAACCTGAATGGCGGAGCGTCAGAGAAATTCAGGCTTAAAAACCCGATGGCGGTAGTAATACTGGTGATGGCAATCGGCGCGGTGTTGACTCGCAGCGATTCAACAATGGCATCACGCTGTAGGTAACCATTGGCCATTCGCTGCCTGATCGTCACCATCAGATGCACACAATGCGCAACGCACAGCGTCGGGATAATCACCGGCGCTCCAGCGGTGCCGGCATTGAGTACAGCCCCGACCCAACCGGTCATTCCCATCGCTACCCCCACCGACGCGGCGATCAGCACCAGTACCGCTACGGTTGCCCACAGCGTCCGCAGTGCAAGGCCGACGATCATCAGAATCAAACCAAACATGACGGGCACCAGCACCGCATTTTCGGCGGCTGGTAAATCTGAAAATGCCACATCATAGAGGGTCCCACCGGTCAGGTAAAAATCAATCTCCGGGTGGTTGGCTGAAAATTCTTCCAGCATCGCTCTGGCAGACGCTGCCACCTCGTAAACCACAGACTGATCCCCTTCGGGCTTGAGAATAGTTACGTTCAACCCGGCCACGGCCGCATCAGCGGAAATGAGCCGGTTGACCAGAAACGCTTTACTCAAGGCCACCTGCTTGATGGTGTCGGCGTAATCCTGCGTTAGCTCGCGCTCCTGATCGACCAGATCCGACACGATCAGATCATCACCATCGGCACGGGTATATTGAAAATTTGATAGTGAATCGACCCGGCTCGAAAAAGGAATCTGCCAGGCAGCCTCGGTGAGTTCGACAATGGTCTGTAGTGTCTGCGGTGTGAAGATCTGCCCGGAGGACGGTGCCACCGCGATAAATACGTTGTCAGTACGGCTGTAGGTTTGCTCGAGATTTTCCAGCGCCTGCAGCTGAGGGTTGTCCTTACCGAAAAACACCCGGTTGTCCGGATTGTTCTGCAGTTTCGACATGCCGGCCATCGCCGCCAGCGACAGAATCACCATCACCACGGCAACCAATCCGGCATGCCCGACAATCCACTCGCCGTAGCCAAAGCGCACTCTGTTCTCTGGCGAATGCCCACTGCTGGCTGAGCGTTCAGTCATTTTAACTCTCCAGGGCAAAATCCGGTGCCCGATATCCGGTACCCGCCGTTCAGCCGTCGGCGACAGGCGCTGGCGAATTTCACGGCTGAAGTTCAATGACCCGGCTGTCCGGCACACACCATAATACAACCGCAGATGACTTGTGATGACCCGCGGTTTTGCGAGACAATCAATGGCCCAGGAGAGACCGACAACCTGCTCCAGCATTTTGCCAAAAAACTGAAGACCCGGAGAAGTTTGATGAGAGACGAACGCGATCAGATCGATTACCGAAGGGAGACCCATGCCGACCCACGCCGCTACGACTACGATGATCGTCCGCCGCTTAACTACGACTCACACTATGACGAAGGCGAAGACGTGGTCGGCTTCGTCAATGTTATCGATATGGACATTCCATTCTTTCAGCTGGTCTGGCTGATTTTTAAGATTCTGTTAGCCACCATTGTTGCAGCCAGCATTGTGTCAGCGCTGGGCATGCTGGTCTACTGGATATTGTCACTGCCTGTGGTACAGAACATTCTGCCAGACGGCCAGATGTGGCTGGATAAATTACTACAGCGCTAGTATTCCCGCAGCGTATCCGCCATGACGAGCCAGTTTTTCGGTCGTGACCGCGCATAGCGTTTACTACGCTATGCGCCTGATCGTAACGACGACTCGCCAGGCTGGCTCGCAGTAACCACCTAACAACTCGTCCACAAAAGCGTTTAGTGCTTTGCGGCCTCGGCAGCCAGAGTCATTTCAACAAAGCCAGCCGCTCGGTGATCAATGCAAAAAATCGATCTGCATCACCCTTGGTAATCACCATGGCATTCGGCTCTGCGTCAGTGACACCAAACCAGTCAGTCACCGTTCGACCTAACGACGGTCCTTCATTGGTGTCGACGGCTACATGCATGGCGCGTCCTTCAAACAGAGTCGGGTCAATCAACCAGGCAATGGTACAGGGATCGTGTAGCGGTGCTCCGTCCCAGCCATATTTGCCGATATCGTACTGATTGAAAAAATCCAGCAAATCGGCCACAACCTCGCCGACCCGACCGCCATTTTCAGCAATGTTTTTCAACCGCGGCGGGGTGATAAGCATCTGATGCGTCACATCAAGGCCAAACATAGTCAGCTTCACGCCGCTTTCAAACACTGCCCGTGCAGCATGTGGATCAACAAAAATATTGAATTCAGCCGCCGGAGTGATGTTGCCGGGCTCAAACCCCGCGCCCCCCATAACCACCAACTCGTGCAAGCGGTCGATAATATCCGGCGCCATCGCAAAAGCGACGGCAACGTTAGTCAACGGCCCGGTGGCGACCAGCGTAATTTCGCCAGCCGGAGCCTGCCGGATCGTATCGATCAGTAAACTCACGGCATGCTGATTAGCGACAGGGGTGTCCGGCTCGGGTAATTCGCGACCGCTGCCGCTGTCCAGGCCGGTATCACCGTGCACGTGCTCCGCTGTCACCATTTCGCGTAGCATCGGACGCGGACAACCGGCATACACCGGAATATCCTCGCGCCCGGCCAGTGCCAGCAACTTGCGAGCGTTCAGCACCGTTGCATCGAGCTTCACATTTCCGCCCACCACGCACAGCCCAAGCAGCTCAAGCTCTGCCGGAGATGCCAAGGCAAGCAAAATTGCGACAGCATCATCGTGTCCCGGGTCACAGTCGAGTAAAATTCTCCTGGCCACTTCATCGTCTCAGTTTGTTAACATGTACTTACTTTACCAGCCCCGACCCAGCTTATGATACGTAATGCGAAATTTGGCATCGGCCAGATAGTCAAACACCGGATTTATCCGTTCCGGGGAGTAATCTTCGACGTAGATCCGGAGTTCGCCAACACTGACGAATGGTATGAGTCGATACCGGAAAAATCACGGCCGCACAAAGATCAGCCGTTTTACCACCTGTACGCCGAAAACGACGATACCGAGTACGTCGCCTACGTGTCTGAGCAAAACCTGCTGCCGGACGACTCCGAAGAACCGATCCGGCATCCACTGGTTGATGAAATGTTCGACTTCGACGATACCGGCTACACGGCCAAGGATCATGTCAGCCACTAACAACCGGGGTTTCGTGCACGCCCGCTAGCGGGCACTAAACACTTCGTTAACTGCTGCAATGGTAGCGGTGATATCACCACTGCCAATGAACACAGCCTGCGACGTGTTGTCGCTCACACCCGACCATTTTTCAAGCGTATCTCTCAGACCCGTGCGCTGCCACAACCAGGCGGTGTCAGGGTTATCACTAAAGTGAAGCACACCTTTGGCTCGGACAATATTCACGGCCAGTGCGTCGCGCAACCGGTCAAACTGCGCCCGATTAATCGCGTGGTAAGTTTCAGCACTGTGACTGACAAACGGGTTACTACCCTCAGACAATGCGGGGATTTTCTGCGGCATCGCGTGGCCGAATAACAACGCTATCGGCACCGATGCATTCTGGCATTGGACCAGTGCTGCACTGTCATTGTGGACACGTAGCCGCGTGTTTAACGCTGGCAGCTGCATTGCATCAAGTTGATCAACTTTATTGAGCAGCAGTATCGATGCAGACTTGAGCTGCGCCACGACCACGTTTTCAATACGGGCATCGGCCAGACGCGATTCGATATCTGCTGCATCGACTAGAACGATGATTCCCTCGGGCATCAATGCGGGGTCTATGCGTGCGAAATCCATAATCCTGTCGGGCTCGGCCACACCACTGGCTTCCACCACGATGTGATCAAACCGGTCTGACTGCTGCATGAGTTCCAGCATCGTGCTGACAAATCCGCCCACCATCGAGCAACAGATGCAACCGTTGGACAGCGCCAGGGTCTGCCCGTTATGTTGCTCAATCAGTTGCTCGTCTATATTGATCGCGCCAAAATCATTCACTAAAACCGCATAGCGAACACCACTGCTGTTGTGCAGCAAATGATTCAGCAAGGTAGTTTTACCAGCGCCGAGAAACCCGCCAATTACCGTGAATGGCTTTACCGGTGTGGCTTCAGACAACTAACCACCCCTGAGATTTTCCGCATGGTCGATCAGCTTTCACGTGGCGCTGCCCGGGTAACGACGCCGCCGACAATCGTGCCCCACACACCGATGTCTTTAAGCGTTACGGGGTCGACGCTCTGGGGATCATCTTCCAGCACCGCAAAATCTGCGTATTTACCCGGCTCGATACTGCCGGTGAGGTGATCCATTTTAATGGTATAGGCCGCCCCTAGTGTGATCGCATGCAACGCTTCATCAACGCTGATGCGCTCGTTCTCGCCAAGTACACGGCCGGACTCGGTCAACCGGTTAACCGCACACCAGGCGGTAAATAACGGTGCCAGCGGCGTCACCGGTGCATCAGAATGAATGGCGAAGTGCACGCCATGCCGCTGCGCAGTATTGCAGGCATCCATGCGCGCGGCGCGGTCCGGCCCCATTGTGATCGCGTAGTGCTGATCTCCCCAGTAATAGATGTGGTTGGCAAACAGATTGGCGCAGATGCCGAGTTTCGCCATACGTCTGAATTGCGCTTCATCGGCCATCTGACAGTGCTGCAAGGTGTGCCGATGGTCGTCGCGAGGTGCTTCCTGCAGAGATTTCTCGAGCGCATCGATCATCAGTTCAGAGGCTTCGTCACCGTTGGTATGTATGTGCAAATGCATACCAGCCCGGTGATACGCCTGCACCAGATCCGCTAACTGCTCCGGAGCCATGTTCCACACGCCGTTTGGCGCACCGTTGTGGTAGCCCGGCCATTTCATGCGACCCGTGAATCCCTGGATAGAGCCATCAGTCATCACCTTGCACAACCCGAAGTGTAATTTATCGGTGCTGTGCTCACAGGCTGCTTTAACCGCGGCAATGCCGTCTGCCGGTGGCATGTCGAGTGTGTTCATCGCAGGCAGAATTCGCAACGGGTAATTGTCCTGCCCGGTCGCCTCTTTATAGGCCGCCAGGTTCGAGTCATTAAAAGTAGCGAACAAATCGGTGGCGGTGGTAACGCCGCTGTTCACCGCCGACTTGCCAAAACCGTTCAGGGAGCTGACATCCAGGCTTTTCAGGAACGGACTGCCAGCTACCTTATAGGCCATATAGTGCGCTGCCATTTCCATTAATTCACCGGTAGGCTCTCCATCATCCCCCTTCAGTACGCCGTGGACATCCGTAGTACGATCAATTCCCGCCAGCGACAGCACTTTTGAATTGACGTTAAGCAGGTGGCCGTTGGAATGCAGTATAAGCACTCTGCGAGTGGTAGATATCTGATCAATATGCTTCGTCGACATGCGGTCGCCGCCGAAATAGATAGGATCAAACCCCCAGGCAAACAGAGGGGTGTCGGGATCGTCGATTGCCGCTTCTTCCCGGACAAGCACATCAATAACTGCTTGCAGGCTTTCAGCTCCACGCCACAGCTTGCCGTCCGGATCGTATCGATCCTGATAGCCGACATAGGGATGTTTCCAGGCGCCGCCCTCCATTGCGTGACAATGCCCTTCAACAAAGCCGGGCATCAGTATTTTGTCGGCAAATTGCTCATCCAGCTGGTAGTCGCCAAACGCCGCACAGGTCTCGAGATCACCAACGCCGAGCACACGGCCGTCGCGAATCGCCACGTGCGTCGCACCCGGTCGATAGGAGTTCATGGTGATTATTTTTTTTGCCCTGATTACCGTGATACCCAAGCGATATTCCCCGCTGTTAGTGACCCTAGGCACGCAGTGTCAGGTATCTTGCCTGCACCGGTCAACTGTTGCGGACAATCAGTGACAATGCCGCCCGGCCTTCCATCCGCTATTGTGCGACAGGTTAAACCGGCACGGCAATAAGGTGTCGTTCCTGATACCATTTTGCCGGTAACCTCCTCGATCAATCGCTTTGCGACACTAACTCAGGTGATAGCACCCTCATGCGCTGGTATTTTGATTTCATCTCGCCTTTTGCGTATCTGCAAAGTACCCGACTGGACCGATTCGCCGAGCACGACAGCGTCGAATGTGTGCCTGTTCTGTTCGCCGGTCTGCTCGGCCACTGGGGCAATGTGGGCCCGGCCGAAATCGCACCAAAGCGCCAATGGACATTTAAAAACGTCACCTGGCTTGCGCACCGGGACGGCATCCCGCTCAGCCTGCCATCGCAGCACCCTTTCAACCCGCTACCACTGCTGCGCTTGAGTATTGCACTCAACAACGACCTTGCAGCGGTGCAAAGGTTATTTCGTTTTGTCTGGCAGGAAGGCCATTTACCGCAGGACGAAGACGCTTTTCAGCAATTGCTGGCCGAGTATCAACTCACACCGGATGCACTTACCACACCCCAAGTGAAAAACACCCTTCGCACAAACGGCAGCCGCGCTATTGCCGATAATATTTTCGGCGTACCGGCAATTGAAATTGGCGACGAGCACTTCTGGGGCTATGAAGCCACTGACATGGCACTGGCGAGTTACCAGAAAAATAACTGGCCGACCGAAGCCCTGCAAGCCGCTGAAAATCTGCCCGAAGGGCCCGCGCGTAACCCCCCCGCGGCAGTATCAACTGAGCCGCGTATTCCCTATCTGCCCATCGATCTCAACGAACCAGCCGATGTCGTCACCGCTATACGCCAGCGACGCGGCGGTGCATTGATCGAACTCGACCGTTTACTGCTCTACAGCGCGCCACTGGCCACCGGTTGGAATCACTTTCTCGGTAATGTACGCACTGAATTTTCCGTCAGTCACAAGTTACGGGAACTGGCGATGTGCACTGTGGCCGTGGTGAATCGTGCCGAATACGAATTTTCCCATCATGCACCTATCTATATCGCCGCCGGCGGCAGCACCGCGAAAACAATGGCACTGAGGCAACCAGACAAAGCTGCAATCGATGATCAGTTTGACCGCGAAGAACAGGCAACTATAAAACTGGCCACGCAGATGACCCGGGACGTGCAGGTCGACGAAAACACCTTCAGCCACTGCCGGGCTTTGTTCAGCGACCAGCACCTGGTTGAGCTAATCGCAACCATCGCGGCCTATAATATGGTGTCGCGATTTCTAGTTGCGCTCAACGTGCAACCGCACTAGCGATTGTGCTCCCGGGAGCGCTGCTCGGGATCAGTGTGTTCCCTCTCACCGTCCAGTCGACGGGCAAAGTGCACCTTAAGTATCGCCGGTTAAACAGCGCCGCGGGCACTGGACAACAGTTCAACGTGCGGCACTGACTCAGTGCCGGTGGCGCACATCTCTGCGCCTGCTATGCCACCGGTTGATCACTATGAAACACCAGGTGCACTTTGTTGCCATCCGGGTCTCTAAGGTAGGCGCCGTAATATCCGGGGCCGTATTGCGGCCGCAGGCCCGGGGGGCCCTCGTCACAACCTGCGATCGCCAGAGCTGCATGATAGCCACGATCAACCTGCTGAACCGATCCCGCCGCAAACGCCACCATGCTGCCATTACCGGCACCGGGCGGTTTATCGTCATATGGCAGTACCACAAAAAACAGCGGGCCGCGGCCTGTCTCAGGCACCCAGCAAACATGTGTTGCGCTGGCCTGATTATCATCAGATTCAGAGTCTCTGCGAAAAATATGCAGTGGATTAAGGAGCGCGTCGTAAAACCTGATAGCCAGAGGCATATCACTGCACCCTAGCGTAATGTGAGCGAACATTGTCGATATCCCGGGTGGTGTGTGAGAAAAAGCACGATAACATTTCCGACGCTGATGAAGGTGCTTACAAGAGCTTCCCGGAAAACACACATCACAACCAAGCCACTATTGTGTCGATACGCCGGCGAATACAGTAAACTCGGCACTCATCACTACTCTTGGAGCATCCGTGGCGAAGAAGAAAAACAAGCGTAAAAACGACAGTATTCCCGAAATAGATACCAGCGCCCTGCTCTACGATGGTCGCGAGTCGTTCTCTCTGGATAACATTAATACACGTATAGACCCGGTATACTCGTCCAAGAGCAACTATAAATCGATGCTTGCTGCGATGGTAAAGCGCATCGACGAGCTACAGGCAATAATGAATGCTCAAAACCGTCACGGTATTCTGCTGGTATTCCAGGCTATGGATGCCGCCGGTAAAGATGGCACCATCCGGCGCTTGCTTACCGGCGTAAATCCGGCTGGAGTACAGGTGTATTCATTTAAAAAACCCAGTGCTGAAGAGCTTGATCATGGCTATCTATGGCGGGTTATTCAACGCATGCCAGAGCGCGGACGAATAGGCGTATTTAATCGCAGCTACTATGAGGAAGTGCTGGTCGTGAGAGTACATCCGGAGATTCTAACCCGCTATCAGCAAATCCCGCACGAGCTGATCAGCGACACCGAAGTGGTATTTCAGAATCGCTTCGCGGAAATAAGAAACTTCGAAGACTACGCGGTCAACAACGGCATCAAGGTGATTAAGTTTTTCCTGAATGTATCCAGAGAAGAGCAGCGACAACGATTATTAGCACGACTCGATGAGCCACAAAAACACTGGAAATTCTCGTTTGCCGACGTTGACGAACGAGAACACTGGGACAGCTATATGCAGGCATTTAGCGATTGCATCAATGAAACAGCCACTGTAAAAGCCCCCTGGGCTGTAATACCCGCCGACGACAAACTCAACATGCGGCTACTTGTTACCAGTCTGGTTTTACAGGAGATGGAAAAAATGAACCTCCAGTGGCCAACGGCGGATGAGCGCCTTGCAAACGAAATGGATGATGTGCGCGCACGGCTTAAGGACTGAACACTTGCCCGGCAACCCGTCTGCGGCCTAAATTAGTGCCTATCCGGAAACAGGGCGTCGCGAGGATCATTCAGGTGCGTGAGATTTTGCCTGCCACATGGAGGCGCTTAGTTGTTCTTAAGTAACTACCTGTGGTCGGTAAAAGATTGCGTGCCTGAGTGGTACGCAGTAGCGCTTGTTTCTGGATGGGCACTAATTAGCCCCTGAACGTACCCATTAATTAACACGCAATTTCATCCACAAACCAGAGAACAGACAGCGGAACAACATGCCAGACAGTTTTTTTACCACCGAAGACAACGAATGGTTTCATCCCACCAGCCATAGCCGTGGCCCATGGGATGCCAACCACTGCCATGCCGGACCACCCACGGGAATGATTGCGCGGGCACTCGAACAGGCACTGCCGAAGCAGCGTCTAACACGCCTAACCGTCAACCTGACACGGCCAGTGCCCTATAGCGGATTTCGCATCAGCACAGAGGTAGTACGCACTGGTCGTATAGTCTCTATAAGTAACGCTACCCTGATAAACCTGGAGGGCAAAATCTGTGTGTCTGCGACAGCGCTGCACATGACACCGCAACCTGATACTCCCTTGCCCACCTTTGAGGATGACATCATCTATAAACCCGACGATGCCGCTGTCGGGAAGTTTCCCATTGAGGAGACTCTGCACAGCGAAGACGCCTTTAATGGTGACGGTGTCACCGTAAAGTATCCACATGGGCAGACAAACTCCCCGGGCCATACCATCGCATGGATGCGTACCGTGCCATTGCTGGCCAACGAAAGGCCATCACCGTTTCAGCGTATTTGTCCTCTGGCAGACTGTGGAAACGCCTTTGGCAGAAACGCCGATCCCGCCGACATTAACTTCATGAATCCGGATCTCACTCTGCTTCTACATCGCGACCCGGTGGGTGACTGGCTCGGCACTGAAGCACTCGGTCACTGGCACCCTAACGGGATTGGAATGGCCGATGCGCGGTTATTTGATCAACACGGTAGCGTTGGGCGCGCCCTGCAGACTTTGCTGTTGCGGCCGTCATAATCGGTACCAGCAGCACACAGAAACAGAAAATAGTAAGAATCTGTTGCTTTGTGTTCACTTTATATTGATGTTTTAAGCTGCTGTAAAAAAAGCTAATTCAGCCCAAGGGCGGACAATAAGCAATCAAAAGCACATTAAAGAAATTGTGATCCTTGACGATCCTGCACCAAGGTAAATTTATAATAGCCAAAGTGAGGACAAACATGCATACAAACAGAATCGCTACCTGCGTAGCTGCCTGTGCATTAGTGGCCAGTAGTCTGGTGGGTGTAGCACAGGCTGGTCAGCCGCTTGGTGTCAACCTCGCGCCCAGCTACCCGGATCGCCCGATACCGCAGCGCGGTGAAGACCGTCAGCAGGTGCTCGATACCGTCGGCAAACCAGCTGCCAAGCAAGCCGGAATCGGTGACTCAGAGGTTTGGGACTACGGCACTTTCCGGGTCTTCTTCAAAGGTGACACTGTCGCATTTACACGCGTGTGGTAACCCCGGCCACCCGATAGTCGGCGGCCGGCTCAAGGCTGCCGTTACCGGGTCTCCCGGCAGGCCCGCAACACCGTGGTTCAGGCTCGCGATCCGGCGCGACAAGACCGCGTGATGCCAACGCATAAAACACGCTGGCAACCCTCAGTGAAACATAACACCATTTGGTGGCATCGCTTCAACTTCAGTGGGAAAATGCGGTACTCTTGGGACCTTCAGTGATACGCCATTCCGTCGATCACCTGTCCCTCTGAATCACAGCCGGAACTCTATTGTGCTAAGCCCGATGATCGCCCCCTCCATACTCTCCGCCAACTTTGCACGGCTTGGCGAAGAGGTCGACTCCGTGCTTGAGGCCGGCGCTGACATTGTGCACTTTGACGTCATGGACAACCACTATGTGCCCAACCTGACTATCGGTCCGCTGGTGTGCGAAGCGCTGCGCAAGCATGGTGTGTCTGCGCCGATTGATGTACACCTGATGGTCAAGCCTGTTGACCGCATGATCAACGATTTCGCTGACGCCGGCGCCAGCTATATCACCTTCCACCCTGAAGCCTCGGAACACATCGACCGCTCACTGCAACTGATTGAGAGCAAGGGTTGCAAGGCTGGCCTGGTGTTCAATCCCTCTACCAGCCTGTCCTACCTGGACCACGTGATGGATCGCATCGACATGATACTACTGATGTCGGTCAACCCCGGGTTCGGCGGTCAGAGCTTTATTCCGTCCACGCTGCCAAAGCTTGCGCAGGCCAGAGAGCGCATTGACAAAAGCGGCCGCGAGATACGTCTGGAAGTAGACGGTGGCGTGAAGATCAACAACATTGCACAGATCGCTGCCGCTGGCGCTGATACATTTGTTGCAGGGTCAGCTATTTTCGGCACCGACGATTACGCGGCCACTATCGCAGGCATGCGCGATGAAATTGCCAGCGTCACGCACCGCGATTAACACGCGGTAGCGTTTATTCGGTCGAGTTGATCGTGATCATCTGACCGCGACGACGCAGACGCTCACCGCGCAACACGCCATCAAACGCTGTCACGGCATCGGCAATCGTTGCAAACTTCCCGGTAAACAGCTTGGATGCCGTTGTTTCAATCTGCGCTTGAAAAGCACCGTCTCCAAAGCTCGCAAAGGGCGCAATTACCGATGCGGTATCATTCAGTAGCTCTTTAGCGCCGAGACTGCAGTGATCCATCACTGAGGGCTCAATTTCCCGGAACGGCGCAAGCGACCCTTTAATCTGATTAAACCGCTGACTCGTGTCGCGATCCTGCAGCACCTCCAGCAATAATGCCTGGCCTTTCATCTCCGCTTCACTGGACACCTTACCCAACATAAAAACATCCAGTACCAGCATGTAACTGGATTGAGTACCCGGTGCCAGCACACAGCCAAAGTCGGTACCCAGTTTTTGTTCAAGGCGTAAAAACTGTCCCTTCGCCCAGTCACCCAGCAATGCCGCCGCCGCATCTCCACGGGACACTGCAGCTACCTGATCCTCCCAGCTGCCACTGCCGAAACTGCGCGCATGCGGAATCAATCGTCGGGTAGTTTCCAATGCTGTTAAAAATGCATCTGTCTGTAGAACCGATTTATCAAGGTTATGGTAAAACGCGTTAAATAGGTCAGGACCGGCAACGCCTAGAAATACATTGTTGAAGATAACCCGGTGTTGCCACGCTTCGTTACCGACAGCAAGTGCTGTTATCTCTTTGCTTTTCAGTGCTTCGAGCAGTGCAACAAAAGCAGACCAGCTTATCTCACTACCCAACGCCTCCTGTGAGATCAGATCAGCGTTGTACCAAAGCCAGTTCTCACCGTGCACACTGACGGGCACCGCGACTATCTCTTCGCCCCGGGTGATCACATCGATAACGGCGTCGCTGTAGAGTGCTGTCAGCGCTTCAACCTGCGCGGGATCTGTGAAGGTTTTGAGCAATCCCAGTTCCGCAAATTGCCTGACCTCAGCGCCACCATTCCATTGCAGTGCGGTAGGCGGGTACCCTTTAGCCATTCGTGAGACTGCACTCTCGCGCGTTGCCTGGTGATCAATCTCGACAGAATTGAACCACTGGCCACCACGCCTGGTGTATTCATTGATGATAACCTGCACTGCAGCCGCATCCGACCCTTTCGACCACCAATGCACCACTTCGGCTTCGGGGGCTACCGCAATATCCTGCGCGTACAATTGACCATCGGGGCCGGGCAATGTCAGCAGCACCAGCAACGCTGTCACTGCGGTGCGAGTAAGTTCCTTTGGATTAAACATACGAGCGTTTGCAGTCACTTACCCTGCCTTTCGGAGATTTTGCGCAGCAGACAGCTGATCTGCAACCGTGTCAGCATCTGACGGTTTATAGAAATAATAACCCTGGAGAATTTCACAGCCCATTTCCCTGAGTGCGTCACCCTGCTCTTGCGTTTCAACACCTTCGGCAACACAGGTCTTGTTCATTGTCTTGCACATTCCAACCACTGCTTCAACAACACCGCGACTGACTGAACTGTGCGCCAGATCCTTCACAAAAGACTGGTCAATTTTGACAACATCCACGTTGATCTCCAGCAACGAACTCAACGACGCGTAACCGGTACCAAAGTCATCGAGAGCAAGCTTGTAACCGAGACTGCGAAGCCTGGCCAGAACATCAGTGGCATGATCGCCCATTTCTGACAAAGCGATATTTTCGGTGATCTCTACTTCAAACACGGGTTCGACTGGATCAATCGAATTACTCGCCACGGTTAATCGTTCAATAAATTCAGGGTCAATCAGCGATAGAGAGCCGACATTGAACGCAATAGTGCCTGGTTTCAGTCCCCGCGCCAGCCAGCGTTTATAGTCTTCAACCATGTGATCGAGCAAAGACCAGGTAAGCTCGACGATCAACCCGGACTTCTCCGCCACAGGGATAAAGTCAGACGGAGAAACAACCCCACCGTCGGCCTTGTGCCATCGACACAATGCTTCCATGCCGCTGGGAGCATTGGTCTGTGAGTCGATCTGGATCTGATAGTACGGCACAAATTCATTCGCGGCGATACCGAGTCGGATTTCTTCAATCAGATCATTCTCAATCTCAGCCGCATCACTCATCGACAATTCGAACAGGGGAATGGTCGCTTCGGTGCTCTGATACCTGCGACTGGCCAGTCTCGCATTGAGTAACTGATCCATGAATTGCACCGGCTTGTCGCTTGCCAGACTGGCACCGAGAACCGTGACCGGGAATATCTGAATATTGCCTAGTGTCAGTTTGGCATCGAGTGCCTTGTGCAACGGATCACGATTTTCAGCGGCCTGTTGCAGATAATCACGGTCGAGCAAGACAGTGAACTCTTCATCGCCGGTACGAGCAATATCAGTTTCGGCAGGGAAAATCGACACCAGCCGGTCAGCAAAGCAATGGAAGAACTCATCGGTTTGCCCTGGGCCGATCAAGTTACTGATCACGGTGAAGTTCTGAATACGGATAACCAGCAGCGAGTGCGACAGCGATTTGACCAGACTCCCCTCTGTTGGTCGCTCTGCCAGACTTTTTGCCAACCCGGCCGCATTCGGCAGTTTGGTGGCTGGATCAAAATAGGCCTGCACCGAAAGCTCACGCTGGGCTTTCACTACCCGCTTCTGCACCCGCTTAAACGCTGCCAGTAGCGGAATAAATATAAGAACCGTTACCAACACCAGCACCAGAATGATCAGCGCTGACAATGTCGAGTGCAGTGTATGCAGGCGAGCGGTATTTTCTGTCATCTCTACCTGAATCGCATTGAAAACCTCAGCGTAGCCGGTTTCCAGTAAGCCTTTGTCGCCAGCCGTTGCGTCCACCGGCAGCCAGGTGTTTTTAGTTTGCTCCGAGCTTTCAACCGATTGGGCAACCAGTTCGCGCAAGCGTGTCTGGTATTGCTCGACTTTAGCGTTGAGTGCAAACGGCGGCTCTAGAAACATCGCTTCCAGTGCCGCATTGGAAGAGCGTTCACCCAGTTTACCGGTCAATGCTCTGACTTCCCCATGCAGATTACCAATTTGCACGGTGTCCCCCTCCAGACTTTGCTGAATCTTCTGCACCAGCCGTTCGTTTATCTCCTCCGCTGACAGGACGTTTTTCAGATCTGCGGTTCGAACCGACGAATCACGGATTGCGCGCTGCATTGCACTGATCACAACATAACTGCGGCTCAGCGTTGCCTGCTCGGCAAGCGTGCGTTGCAATGCGATATAACTGAACGCAATCACAGCGGTCACAACCACCAGCGCTACCACGTAGCCCTGCATCATTCGACGCGACTGGATACGAAGATCGTTGTCGACCACGTCTGCCCTGCCCGCCACGGCATCCATACTTGCGCGTGTGGCGCGCAAGTTTGTACCCGACGTCAACGCCGACGTCGTATCTGGCAGGTTTGTGCCGGTTTTGCGGTGCGGTTGAAGGTCGTTTGACATCGCCTATCGACTCCGCCAAAGCATGATTTCAACAGCGCAACTTTTCGAATTCACACCCATATCCTGATGATGCCCTTTAACTCAACACAGACGTCCGGTTGACGTCAGTTGTATGGTCCAGGTCGTTTTTACTCAAAGTTGCAATGTCGGCCGAATACCGTATTTCACCAGCCTGATGGTTCAGGGACAGCTATCCAGAACACACACTGCCAGTCGCAAACTCATTTACGGTATTACACGCCTACCCCACTGCTGTGGAGGCAAGGAGCAAGCCACCGTTCGCCGGCATCCGGTACCGGGGTGGCGCTGATTAGAGAGATTGTGATGCGTCGCATCGAACCGCTTTCCAGAATGATAACCAGACAGCAACTCTTGTAATTAACCGCCTCTCTGCGAGTGTCGCAGGCAGGCCACCAGCGCATCCGCGTTTTCCGCCACCCTATCAGCGTTCAGATCGGCGATGTCTTCATTGCGATAACCCCACGGCAGCACAATCACCGGAATTCCGGCTGCCCGCGCAACCCCAACGTCGGCGGCGGAGTCGCCAATCATCACAGCCTCAGTGGTTTTTGCACCCATTAACGACAGACAGTGCTGCAACGGTGCGGCATGTGGTTTGCGAAATTCTGTGGTGTCGCCACCAACGATCACTTCAAAATGATGATCAATCGCGAGTTGCTGCACCACGGAACGTGCGATCGCCTCAGGCTTGTTGGTGCAGATAGCATGGCGATAACCGTCGACAGATAAACCCGCCAGAGCCTCAGACACCCGGGGATACAGCTGCGATTCCTCACAACTGTGCTGCGTGTAATAGTCGATAAATCTCTGATATGCCTCGTCGCGTTGATACACAGCCTGCCCGTTCACTGCAGCAAAAGCCCGGTCCAGTAGTTTGCCTGCACCAGCGCCGATCATGCTGCGCGATTGAGCAAGGCTCAGCGAGGACAGCTTGTAATCAATCAATACGTGGTTCAGCGCTTGATGAATGTCGGCAATGCTGTCTACCAGCGTGCCATCCAGATCCCACACAAGCACGCTGGTTTTTTCAGTAACAACAGACACCGGATTAGATACTCTCTCTGTGACTCGATCAATGACTGTCTGTCGACAGGCGTTACCGGGAAGGATCTTCGCTGTTGTTATTTTGCGCAATCACTGCTGGTTATTCAACCAGACCTCGGTATCACGACAGAACACCCTGTCATATGCATGTCACACAACGGCTAACCGGCAACAATTTGGCGGCAGAAGGCTCGACTGAGACACAATAGTTTCTGAACATTGCCAATAACATGACTGTTTTCGCTCGAGTTGTTCATCTAAATGAATCGATCGCTCCGAGGCATGGCACTGGCAGTTATCGCCCTGCTGGTATTTCAGCCCGATACCGGGCAGTCAGCGGCAGCGAAAATCACGTCCAATGAAGTTCTGCACGCATCAACATTCGAACGCCGGATACAGCTTAGTCTCAATGGTGAGACACTGAGCTTGCTGTTGCAACCGAGTTACGTCACCGCCAGCGTCACCACACTCGGAGAACAGGGAGACCTGCTCGGCGGTCCACAGATCAGAACCTATACCGGCATCGTCGAAGGAGATGCGCAGTCCTGGGTTCGCCTGACGCTGGGTCAGTCAGCCATCAGAGGCGTGGTGTCACATTACGGGCAGCGCTATGAAGTAGACACCACCGACTCCGGCGACATCACCGTTGAACCACTGACGGCAACCGACCGGCAATTTGTCACTAAAAACACCAATGGCGGAGTTTTACGTCGGCAAAACCTGTCACTGACGGATGATCAAAACCTAACTGCCAAGGGCGTAACCCGCGTGGCAAAAATCGCCATCGTGGTAGACAGCCGCTACAACGACAACTACAACGGCAAAGGGGTTGAAAAAGCCTTGTCGATTATCAACTCGGTGGACGGAATCTACCGGGAGGAGTTCGGACTGGCGCTGGAAGTCCGGACAATCATCAGTTACACCGATGCCAGTTCCGACCCATTGATCTATGGCCCGGTTCCTATTGAGACAATGCTGCGCGACTTTCGCGAGTACCGGATACACAACAACAATCTGCAAGACGTCAGCATGGTGCACTTGTTTACCGGCAATGAAAATTCCGACGAACCGGTTGGCCTGGCCTGGATCGATACCGCCTGTCGCGACGATGGCTATGACGTCGGGATATCCACAGACTACCATCACGATATACTGCTGGCTGCTCATGAAATTGCGCATAACCTGGGGGCCCACCACGACACCGAAACCGCCTGCGCCGCCGAAACAAATCGACTTATGTGGCCCTATATATCATCACAGACGTCGCAGCAGTTCTCACGCTGCACCCACGAGGCGATTCAACTGTCTCTTGAATCAAGCTGCCATGCTCCGGCAATTGATTTGCAACTCGACCTTGTCGCGCTCGACATAAATATATTGAATATACGCGTGATCAACAACGACCCGGTGCAAACCAACCACTCAGCCAAAGTTACTTTCGATCTACCACCAGGCGTGATTACCACTGCATTGAAAGGGGTTTGCACTTATTTGAAGGATCAGATCCAGTGCCTCGTAGGCACCCTGTTGCCGGGCGCTGAACGTAATATCGTTTTGGATCTGCAACCAAACGATGAGGCCGTCGCCACTGCATCGCAGGTTCTCAATGCCAGCCTCGAACTCAACGGTGCCATTGATGTAGTGTCCGAAAACAACCGCAGCGCCGCCGAACTGATCTATGGCAGGCTGGACATGACAGCCGCCGTAAACCCTGATATTTCAGAGGCTGCACCACCACGTGGCGGCAATAGCGGTACCGGTGCTATCTTACCTGTCTGGCTATTCGCTTTGTTGGTCGGCGTATGGGCTATACGCCGCAGGGTGCGATTTTGACCAGACGATAACTGGAAAACAAACTCATGATCGCGGTATCGGCTGATCACTAACCGGTCGCTAAAAAATCACTCCGATAACACAAGTACTGGCTACGAGACAGAATGGTGAATAGCCGCGCTGTCTTCAGGCACTTCCGCGCGGTCGTCTTTGCCATAGTCACGGATCACGCTGCATACACGTAGTCGATAGTGACTAAAATAGTCTCCACGGCCAGCCCGCTGTGCTTCCCGGTGCGCCTGCAACTCACGCCATCGCTGCACCGCCTGCTCACTCTCGAAAAAGCTCAGCGACAGCATTTTACCCGCCTCGGTAATACTCTCGAATCGCTCCACCGAGATAAATCCATCGATATGCTCAAGCTCAGCGCGCAGGCTTGCCGCATGCGCCAGATAAGCCTCTTTTTTGTCGGCTTTCGGCCAGACTTCGAAGATTACTGCGATCATGGTTGTCCCCGTTAATCGTATAAACCCAATGGGCAATAATAACATCGCGGGGAACGCGCCGCCGTCACACCGGCACACCGCCGGGTGTCAGATTGTTCTGCACCACCGACGTATAGTGTTGATTGATTTCCCGGCTTATCTCATCAAAGCTGCGCAGTCGCTTGACGCGCTCAAACAACTCCTGCGCTGACGGGTACTCACGACGCAGATAGGTCAGCCATTGCTTGGTCCGGTTGCCTGCATATTTTTCAGGCAAATCGGCGGCCGTCGCCAGCAACTCCTGCAACAGCTCAACCACCTCTGGCCACTGCATCACGCGATGGTCAGTCTGTCCGGCGCTCTTGCACAACTGCACCGCCAGATCCGGTCTGGACAAGGCCCCACGTCCGAGCATCACATCACGGCAGCCACTGTCGTGCCGTGCTTGATGTGAATTGCTGTCGCTCCAGATTTCGCCATTGATAATCACCGGTATCGCAAGGCTCTGCCGGACCGCTTCCACCTGGTGCCAATGGGCAGGTGGTTTATAGCCGTCGTTGCGGGTTCGGGCGTGGACACATAATTCAGTGGCGCCAGCCGCCTCAATCTGCCTAGCGGTGTCGAGAAACAAACTGCTGTCATCAAAACCGAGGCGCATTTTCACAGTCACTGGAATCGATGCGTCCACCGCGTCACGCACAGCGGTGACAATCTCAACAATGACGTCCGGTGTGCGCAGCAGTGAAGATCCACCACCATGCCGGTTTACCGTTTTAGCCGGACACCCGAAATTGAGATCAATTCCCGGAGCGCCAAGCGCCACCGCACGCTGTGCATTTTGCGCCAGCGCCTGAGGGTTGCTGCCCAGCAACTGCAGATACACCGGAGTCCCTGAACGCGTACACCCGCCAGACTCAAGCTCCGGACAACAGCGGCGAAATACACGATCAGGATAAAGATGATCGGTGACACGCAGAAACTCAGTGACGCAACGGTTGTAGCCACCAATAGCCGTTAGAATCCGACGCATGTGGAAGTCGGTAACACCTTCCATCGGCGCAAGCATGATGCGCACGTTACAATCGCAAACCAGATGACTCAACCACGAAGGCAATCACCGATGAGCGCTGCAGTATCGCGCAGCCAGTCTGGATACATTGACGGCCCGCTCTGATACTGACTACCGAGCGGATCCAGCGTCCCGACCCGGATACCCGATTCGCTGACAATCATGGTGACAACCCGTGACGGAAACTGCCTTTCCGAAAACAGGCACTGAACCTGTTGCTCGGTGATCTTTTCCAGTACCCGTTGTAGCCCGCTGGCTCCCGGCTGCACTTCTGGCTGCCAGGCGACAACCCCGTTGTCATGCAAACCATAGCGATGGGAAAAATACTGAAAGGAATCGTGATACACCATAAAAGCGACTTCCCGGACCTCGGCTAGCTGTTGTTCAATTTCCAGATTCAGGCTCTCAAGTCGACGATTGTACGCGGAAGCATTGGTTCTATAGCGTTCAGCGTTGTCTGGATCAAGAAGGCCGAGCTGCAGTGCCAGGTAGTCGACCATGACACTGGCCAGTTGTGGATCAGTCCATATGTGGGTGTCAAAGGCAGCATCGTCGCTGTGACCGTGATTGTGGGCTTTGTGTTCTGCTGACGTGCGCAATTCCAGTAAAGCCAGATCCGGGGTATCAATCAACTCGATCACTTTGACCGCCTGATCCAGTCTGGCCAGCGGGTTGTTCAGAAACCCTTCCAACCCCGGCCCGACGCGCACCACGACATCGGCATTATTCAATGCGCGGATACCGGATGGCTTTAGCTGTGCCTGATGCGGCGAGACCAACCCATCGAGCAACAGGTACGGTTCAACGATGCCTTCGGTCACGGCCGCGAGCAAGCTATGGACGGGCTTGATGGTTGCCACCAGACTGATCGGCACATCTGCCGCCAGCGGACGCAGCAAACCGAGTAGCAACGCCGTTGCAATGAACCAGAGACGGGGGCGAGCCATAACGCATTCCAGGGAAATAACGCATCATTATAATACAAAGAACCGCGGCAGATCGGCATCGGCTGGCAGACAGCGCAGAAGAGACACTTTTGCCGTATCCACACCGCAGCCGACTACCCGCTATACTGTTTATGAGAAATAAGAAAACAACAAAAACTTTACACTTCGGCGGGTGTAAAAGCTGAACTACGCCCTGTACATTTTTGTCTACCGCCCAATATTTTCCCCAACTGGTTGCTCATGGCATTTTATTCTGTGAAGTTCCCAAGCAGGCGTTTTGCGCGCTTGTTCGCAACGGCCGCGGTGGCCTTGACGCTGCTGGCGAATTGCGTGTCCAATGACATGTCTGTATTTTCGTCAAAACCCGTGATGCTCGATCCCGTTGAAAACCCCGGCAGCTGGGTAATCGGTTCATACCCCGGTTGGGTGCAAAAAAACCTGACGCCGATGGAAGTGCCCTATGAGCACTTCACTCACATCATGCACTTTGCCATGTACCCGACCGACGACGGGCGCCTGGACATCGGCGATATATTCACCGACCGCAACGCGGACAAAGCCGTGGAGGCGGCGCACGCCTTCAACACCCCGATCATCCTGGTGGTTGGCGGCGAGGGTGAAGGGCATCATTTTGTGGGTGCTACCAACGAATCCAACCTGCCCTCATTTGTCGACGCCATAGTCAATCGCCTGCAGCAACATGGCTACGATGGCGTCAGTATCGACTGGGAGGAATCCGTCGTCGATACACAATTGATCAACCTCATGCGGGAACTCCACACTGCGTTCGACGCATTGCCGGTCAGGCCTCTGCTAATGGTCGACATCATGACCAATTACGTCAAATCGAAAACTGCAGCAGCGGTCGAGCCTTACGTGGATACGCTCAACATTATGAGTTATTACCAGTACAACAAAATCGAGAACGAATACAACTACTATCGCAGAGCCGGCGTCCCGGCTGAAAAAGTCATCATGGGAGTTGGCGTTTTTCCGGGTGCCGACGACCTGTCTCCCAATCGACTGCTGACAAAAATGCAGTACGCCCGCTCGAAGAATTTTCGAGGCACCGAACTGTGGAGCTTCGAATTCACTGACTGGGACAGCGAGATTATTCAGCAGTACAACAGTTTGCGCTGGTAACTGCGCGGCAGAGCGGGCTGCTGGACGGATACCCGACAACCGCCCGCATAACCGGATAAAGCACGTACTGCCGGGGGCGTGCATAGGTTATGATGCGCTATTGCGTGCCGCCAGATCAGAGCCTTGAACACACCCGCGCCCTCCCCGTCCCCCGAAACACTCATCAGCGTACACGACCTTACCGTCATGAACGGCAGCCGACGATTGGTGCATGGCGTCAATCTGTCAGTCAGCCGGGGGGAGATTGTCACCATCGTCGGCCCCAACGGCAGCGGCAAAAGCACCACGATCAAAGCGATCCTCGGCATTCTCAAGCCCCAGACGGGCTATGTATCGATCGCCAGCGGAGTGAAGATCGGCTATGTGCCACAAAAGCTCGAGATCAATGACTCCATGCCGCTGACGGTAGATCGCTTCATGCGACTGACGTACCGCCATGCCGATGCGGAAATCGACGCAGCCCTGGCAACCACCGGCGTGCTGCATCTGAAAAAACGCGAGTTATCACGGCTATCGGGCGGCGAATTCCAGCGTGTACTGATCGCCCGGGCCATGGCCGCAAAACCCGATGTTCTGGTACTCGATGAGCCTGTTCAAGGGGTCGATTTCAACGCCGAACTGGAAATCTATCACTTGATTGGAGAATTGCGCCGCTCGCATCAATGTGGCGTGCTGCTGGTCTCCCACGATCTACACATAGTGATGGCTGAAACCGATACTGTTATCTGCATGAACGGCCACGTCTGTTGCTCAGGCTCTCCGCAGGTTGTCACCAACAGCCCCGAGTTCAGAGATCTGTTCGGCGCTCGCGGTGCAGAAGCGCTTGCGGTATACCGTCATCATCACGACCACAATCATGGCCCGGACGGCCGGGTTATCCCGAACACAGAAACTGAAGCGGAAAACCACCACTGTGTTTGAAGCTTTTTTTCTGCGTGCTCTGATTGCCGGCATCGGTGTGGCACTACTGGCCGGCCCGTTTGGCTGTTTTATTATCTGGCGCCGGATGGCTTACTTTGGCGACACCATGGCACACTCGGCACTGCTCGGTATCACGCTGTCGCTGATGCTGGAAATCAACACCAGCATCGGTGTCTTTGTGATCGCCTCAGCGCTGGCGCTGGCGCTGGTCTTTCTGCAGGCGCGCGCAGATCTGCCGAGCGACACCATTCTCGGAATCCTGTCGCACTCGACGTTAGCCGCCGGACTGATCGTGATCGGACTCATGACCAGCAATCGTGTCGACATGATGGCCTATCTGTTCGGGGATGTACTGGCTGTCGATCAGCAGGACTTGTGGGTTATCTGGATCGGTGGCGCGCTGGCGCTGCTGGTGCTCGTTCTAATCTGGAGGCCATTGCTGGCCGGCACCGTGAATGCGGAACTGGCTAGCGCCGAAGGTCAGCGCCCGCAGACAGCCCGTCTGGTATTTCTGATTCTGCTTGCCGCGGTTATTGCTATCGCCATCAAGATCGTCGGTATCCTGCTGATCACCGCACTGCTGGTGATTCCGGCAGCAAGCGCCCGGCGGTTCGCCACCAGCCCGGAATCGATGGCCGTACTTGCGGCCGCTCTCGGTAGTATCGCCGTGGCGTCTGGTTTATCCGCATCAATGCAATGGGACACCCCGGCGGGTCCGGCCATTGTGGTGGCAGCACTGCTGTTGTTTTTGATCAGTATTGTGTTGCCACTGCGAAAAAGCTGAGCGCACTCACCTGTCGGCGCGATCAGCCATCCGGCGATTCGCAAGCACCTGCTCGCCGTTACTTCTCTGCGACGATATAAGCAATCCAGCATTCGTGATCGACGACTTCGCGAGTCTCCTCGAACTCATCAAGCGCTTCTTCGGTCTCGTCGTCAAATTTCTGAACATAAAAGCGAACGCCGCTAAAGCCGGCCTCCCGCAACAGATCTTCGATTTCCGAACCGCCCCACAACCGCCATGTGTAGCTGAACGCCTTGTCCAAGCGGGACTTATCAGGGAAGCGGAAATGGATGTAGCAGCTCATTTCCTGTGTCAGTGCATTGTATTTGTTTTGATCCCACAGGTAGGTAAATCCGTCTAGCTTGTGTTTTTCAACCTGGGTGGTGTGTGCCTGCGAACCACCAAAGGCATCAAGAAACATCAGGCCATCGTCGTTGAGTGAGCGATGAACGCTCTGGAAATAAGCCAGCAGATCTTTTCTGTTCTTAAGTATCCAATAGCTGAAATTGAACGCCAGTACCACGTCCACCGACGGCGTATCGACCGTCAGCACATCTGATTCTATCAGCGCTACCCGCGCCTGTTGCTTCGGTTTTAGTTTTTTCAGGTTGTGCGCTCTGCCCCAGTCCAACACCTCTTTGTCAAAATCAACCGCCCATGACTGATTGCTTTTGCCACGTTTGGTCCACACGCAGGCGCTGCGTGCCGTGCCGGCAAAATCTTCTCTCAGCTTGACCGGTTTTTTGTTGCGGATAGCCTTGTAGGTGTCTTCGACAAAATCCAGTTCGAACTCTGAGTCCTGCACCGAGTCCTGATATAACGCGTGCCGGTCAGCACGCTCTGCCATGGTCTGTTTTTTCTTATTCTTTTTGGCCAAAAGGCACTCTCCTGTGTATCAGCTTTTTATGCCGACACCCTTGTTCAATAAATGCAGTGCAATGGTCGCGAG
>CALKXD010000011.1 GCA_938003855.1 uncultured Granulosicoccaceae bacterium
ATTATATATTAGATCCCTGCATTGCTGATTAATTGAAGCGAAACAGTCAATATATGACGATGTGTCCCATGCCCGACCACAACATCCTGTAACGGCCTTGATGAATACGATAAATCTGGCATGGCTTTGCAGCACTGGTAAGCGTAATTTGCTGGTGATTGCCATATAATTGACAAAAATAGTGTACAAAAAACACATAATTCGTTTCAAAAATGAGAATACCTGTGGCTCGAATATATAATCCAAACGATAGACCGGATATTGACTACGAGGACCTCCAGGAGGTGCCTCGTCGTGTGCGTGAGTCCAAAATCAGACTGGTTGTTATTACGGTGATGTCGGTGGTTTGCCTGCTCGCTTTTCTGATCATTCTGGTGCGTGGCAGCATGCCGGAGCTTACGCCTGAGCAAATTGTTCAACTCGACGGTTACGAGGGGCAGCAAGCTCCGCGTTATATTTTTAATCTGTACAGCCTGAAACAGCAGCAGGCGAACGAGGAGACTGCACTGCCAAAGGCAGCGCCTCAGGTTGAAAGCGTCGTCCCGGTGGCTGTGGCGGTGAGTTCGGCAGAGCCCGTGGCTGAACCTGCGGACGCGGTGATCGAATCCACCGAGATCAGAGTTGCTCCCCTTGGCGCCGCGCAGCAGGCAGAGCCGGCTGCCGTGATAGACAGTAATCCCGTGACGGTTTATGAAATCGCTGAGCTGACTCGCGATCCCGGCCGTCAGGTAATTGGTCGTGTCGATGCGGTTAGCAGAAAAAATAACCCCACTGAGCAAGGCGCTGTGATTGAGGTGCTGCCAGTGCTGAGTGTCGTCGGAGATCAGTCATTGCTCAGATCCGGTCCCTCCAGGGAGGCAGATATTGTGACGACTCTGGCAAAAGGTGACACCATCACCGTTTTTGATAACCAAGGGGAGTGGTCTTACGTTGGCACCAATGACGGATCTTCGACCATCGGCTATATGCATAATTCGCTGTTAGAAGCCGCAGGTGCAACTCGCTAAACTGTTAGGTTGTCGCGAAAAAGAATCAATGGCCGTGTCCTGATGCTTTGAATCGTCAGGGTCGGCAGACTGATCGTCAGCTGCCGACAGCGGTTCACTAAAAGCGGTTGCGGAAGTGGCCGGTTGTCGAAGCCTGATTTTTGGCCGCCGGCCCAGGCCTTGTCGGTACGATAGGCTTTCAGGGAACTATCCTGCGCAGACAACGGCGTTGCCTGTCGGCAAAGCCGAATCGGAGCCCGGCAGAAAGCTGAATCAGCAGGCTAGGCGGGTCTGTTGAAACTAGCGCCTCACCAATGCCCATGCGTCCTGTGACACCAAATGGCCATTTACATAGGTTTGCCGGTCTATCGTCAAGGTGTCGTCAATCAGCATTATTTTTTTCAATTCCTCAACAGTCCGTACCGAGTTGCGCAAAGCAGCATGTGCCAGTCTGCCATTGCGTACGTGATACTTATCGCTGAAAACAATAGAATTATCGTCTGCAAAGGTAACTGAGCCCGTCGGTCGGTTCGCCCTGCTGTCACTGAAGGTGGGCGAGAGAAATACCCGTTCGATCTTTACTTTCCGGCGGGTTTCTTTTTCAGCCTCGAGTTTAATGGCACCGTTATGCTGTCCGGTGATCTCGGCATCCACCTGGTACTGTGTGGCTGTTTCCATCGGTAATTTAAGATGACCTGTGCACAACAATTCTGTTTGCATGCCGCTCCATCGGCCTGACAGACGGCTGGCAAAATCAATCAATTGCTGCTGCTGACGGCTATCGATTGGCACGGCGCCGAAATCGAAGTAGCTGGCCTGATTGCTCACATCGAGAGTCGGGGCCGGTTGATTGCAGTCAGTGGCTCCTGCCGGACTAATGCTGCCCGCTGAAGCGAGCAAAGCCGCAGCAATAGTCCAATTTTTGAAGTGCATAGTGTGCTCCTGTCCAGATGGCAGACTGCCATGTTTCGGGGCACATCGTAGGAGGAATATTGACGAACATCGTTGAACGCGGTACCACAACGCCTAAACGGTTGGTGGGCAAATCAGCGACAAAGATGCCGATCACGTCAGGCTGTGTGGCAACCGGTTAACCCGATGGATTGCAAATCGAATCAAAAACCAGTCAGTCAAACTAGCGTAAACTGAACGCTGTGACTGACAATTGGGATAACATCAAATGAGTGATGATTTTCTGGCGAGGCTCAGGGAAGGCCGTCTGACGTGCTCTGAAAAGTACCAGCGGACCAGAAATGCCGACGTCTGGTGCGAGCGGCAGGAAACCGGCGCCGAATCGGAAGAATGGAAAAACTGGCAGTTGTTGCCGGTGACCGGCGCTAACGGGGCGACTAATCAGGAGGGTGCCATCGATGCGGACAGTGCCACTGGCCGGGGGGTTTATCAGGCCCTAAGAACGCTGGACAAAATCACTCGCTGAGCAACATTCAGAATGCAAAAAAAAACCGCGAGATAATCTCTCGCGGTTTTGCGGGTTTACGGCTTGTTAAAGCAGCGGCTGATCGTCAGATCAGGTGCCGGTTTTTTTATCGTCCACCGATGAGGTGTTTGCCGCACTGGAGCGAACAATAGTTTGCGAGCGCCAGGAGATATCCGAGACAGCGGGAATTTCCCGTAGCTCATCTGCTTTGCGACGCTCAGCTTCAAGCATGGCTTCAAGTTCCTTGATGCGGGACAGCAGGCTTTGACCGGCAAGTCGTCGCTCTTCACTCAGCAGTGTCTGCAGGTTGACGATCAAGGCGCGAAGATCTTCGTCGCTTGACTGGTAGCCAGCCAGTTGTTCCTGAAGTGCGCTGATCTGGTTCAATGCGTCACGCAATTCACCATCTTTTCCAGTGAGCACCTGATCCCGCCCGCTCATTTCACGCTGGAAGCGCTTCTCATTAGCATCTGCGTCGGCGTTGACCTTCTGCAACTTAGCTTCCAGATCAGCGATTTTACGCTCTGCTGCAGCGATCTTCTCGGCGAGCTTTGCGCTTTCCTTCTCGCTGCTGTGCAGTTTGTCCTGCGTTCCATTTGCTGACTTTTGCAGTTCGGCATGTTGACGCTTGAGTTCTTTCAACTCGTTTTCCAGCGCCGCTTTGGCAGAGTTGGCTGAGCCCGTTGCCGCCTTCTGCTGCTCCAGCACTTCGTTAGCCTTTGCACTTCGCTTCTCGCCGGCCGCCAGTGCGTCTTTCAGGTCACGCTGGACGGAGTCCAGTTGGCCCTGCAATTTGCCTTTGGCTTTTTCTTCATTGGCGACTTGCTTGTTAGCATCGTCAACAAGTGTTCGCTGCTTATCCAACGCATGCTCAAGACCGGCAACCACGGTGTTGTTGTTGGTTTTGGCTTCAGCGGCTTCGTTTTGCAGACGAGTGATTTCCTGTTGCAGAGCAGCAATTTCTCTCTGTTTGTTGTCTGCCAGGTTTTCCAGCTTGTCGCGCTCTTTGGTACGCTCGGCCAACAGGGCCTCGAGACCTTTGAGTTTCTGTTCGCCTGAAGCGATCATTTCTTTGGCGGCTGACAGTTTGTCTTTCTCGTCACGCAGTGACTTTTCCAGACCACCTACCTGCTGTGCGTTTGCCTTTTCAGAGTCGGCCAGTTTGGCTTGAAGCTGATTGATCTGTGCAGAGAGTTCGGCGTGCTTGCGGTTTGCTGCCTCACCCAGTGCCACTTTGTTTGCCAGATCTTTATTCAAGCTGGCAATGACGTCTTCGAGGTTACCGGCCGCAGTGTTTGCGGCGAGCAGTTGCTGAGCTCTATCTTGATCCGCCTTTTGGGCGTCGCGCAGTGCGGCTTCAGCGTTGGCACGTTCCTGATCAATTCTAGCGAGGTCCTCATTGACAGCCCGGAACTCGTTCTCCAGGCCGCGAAGGTGATGGAGATCGTCCAGCAACTGTTCTCTTTCGTGGTCTGCACGGTCCAGTTCATCCTGGTTTTCCTGCAGCCTAGAGTGAAGGCCCGCAACCTGAGAGTTGCGATCTGTCAATTCACGGCGAAGATCATCTATCTCGGCGACTTGTCGACGACCAGCGCGCTGATGTCCGCGTATCTCTTCTGAGTGCGCTTTGTCTGAGATGAATCGCCGGCAGATCCAGCCGATAGCGCCGCTGAGCAGCGAGGCTATCGCAAGCAGCAATAGCAACTGTGATATAAGGTAGAACATGGTAAAAAGCTCCGGTGGTCAGGTAGTTAGTCTTCTGAGTTTGTTGAAAGTTGAACGTTTTCGTTTGAAAGATGAATCTCGGTACGGCGATTTAAAGCTCTTCCTTCAACAGTTTCGTTGCTTGCGATTGGTCGGAATTCCCCATACCCGAATGCTGTAATGATTTCCGGGCTCACGCCTTTTTCCACAAGATAGTCGTACACAGTGCTGGCGCGTCTTTCGCTCAAGCCCTGGTTGTATCCCTCGCCACCAGTCACATCTGCGTGACTCTCAACCAGTACCTGCGTTACCTGGTTGGCACAAACGCCGTTGACCACGTTGGCGATAAGATCGAGTCGGCTGGTGTATTGGGATTCGATGTTGTAGAAGTCGACTTTATAGTTAAGGACGTTTTGCTGCATAGAGGTAACAATTGCTTCGCGGCACGCCTGAGTAATCCCGATGTAGGGATCGACTTCTATATTTAGTGAAACGGCCAGCGGGTCTAGAACAGGTCTGCGAGTAGCGATCAAACGCTCGATCGCGTTGCGACGTTCTTCATTGCTTACCACGCCGTTTAGAATGAAATCTTCATCGGTAATTGCAAGGTCGCCACGGCTAAGCTGTGTCAGTGCTGCGATTCCGGTTTCAATTTTCTCCGGGCTCTTGCGCAAACTCTGTGCCCCTGTGCCCACAACGCCTTGAGTCACCAAAGTGCTTGGCGGTAGCGCGTTATGAACATTGTCAATCATTGCAACGGTGTCGGCGTCATCGACCAGACCTGACATATGCAGGCGCTGATTGTTGTAGTCAGCCTTGAAGTCAAAGGTCGGAAGTTCAACCGGCTGCTCTTTTATAGCGAGCATGTTGTCGGTCTTGCGCACACCCCAAACCGAGTCTGCAAGATCTTTGACCTCTTCTCTTGTCGCTTTTGACGCGACCTCACCTTCTATTGTCACATCGCGACCATCCACGGAGACTGAGACTCCGGGCTGGTAGCTTGCCAGTGCAGAGTTGGACCGTTCGGTTATGTCCTCCTCGATCCGGTCGGAATACACCGTTGCCCCGACCCAGTAGACCGCGGCAAGAAGGCAGCTAAGTACTGCAAGTGATAGTAAACGCATACTATTCAACCAATTATCGTAGTGTAGTGAAAAACAGCTTTATTAACGTAACGGTTGAACCGGAAATT
>CALKXD010000012.1 GCA_938003855.1 uncultured Granulosicoccaceae bacterium
GGATTTCTTTACGGTTGTAATGCTGGTTTAACGCTTATATTTAAGGCCTTTTGAACTAAATCATTTGTAATAAATTTACCCGTGGCTATCTGTTCAGGGCGACCCGCGTGGTAAATGATGTTGTAACATTCTTAGGAAGTAATGGCGGTTCATCGGGTGAAAGCGACGCCGGCAGTTGGCTATTTTTTCTCCTGAGTGACTCTTAACATTGGACGATTCAACTGGCCGTTTGCGGTAACCGTCCGATGCAAAAAAAGTTAAGAGTCAGCCCGGTAAAGTCGCTTCTGATGCTGAGTGCGGCTGCTGGTCTATTTGGATCTGCCGCATTGCAGGCCGAGGTCTGCCCTGACCCCGATGGCGATGGATGGGGTTTCGCCAATGGCAAGTCGTGTCTAGTCGGCGGCGATGCGACCGATACCGCAACCAGTCTCCCGGCCGATGCCGTGGTCGGTCTCTCAACGACAGACAACTGTCCTGATCCAGATGGCGACGGCTGGGGCTTTGCCAATGGCAAGTCGTGTCAGGTTGGCAGTCATACGACTTCCCCTGACACCAGCCTCTCAGCCAGTCTGTCAACGATAGACCCATGCCCTGATCCTGACGGCGACGGTTGGGGCTTTGCCAATGGCGAATCCTGTCTGGCCAGCAGCAAGGTGATTACCGCTGCCACCAGTGTCCCGGCGTCAGAGACGTGCCCTGACCCTGACGGCGACGGCTGGGGTTTTGCCAATGGTCAGTCCTGTCGTGTTGATCAAACTGCGGTGACCGATGTCAGCACAGTCGCTGAGCCAAACAACACAATTGTTCCTGTGGCTGCTGCCGCGGCGGTCAGCACGGGTCGGCACTTAAAGGTTCTGCCCAGTGTTTGCGAGATCGAAAACGGAGAGTCGGGGTGTGATGTTTTTGCCAGCTACCAGGGTGAGGGCAGCGGTCCGCATTGCCTGTTTGCCAGTGAAGCCGGACAGGACGCCGAACTGATCACTTGCGGCAGTCCAACACGCGTGCGCATTGGTGATGTGAGCACTACTTCAAAGGTTCTGGAGCTTCGGCGCGGGTCACTGGACTACGCGCAATCGACGCCGGTAGACAGTGTCTCCGTGGTAGGTCTCCGTGGTATCAAGCGAGGCAGTTACTCCTTGCAGGATACCCGTCAAAGCACGGTGCTGCGCAACGACAAGGCCAGCTCACTGGCGACGTCCTGGGACGGTCGATTGCACTTTGATGTCGTGGGCACCACCAATGGCAAGCGCGTTTCGGTCGTGCGGATGTTTCGACCAGAGCGTCTCGACAACCAGAGTGCCACGGCGCTGCAGAACAATAATCTGTTTTCCACCGGCTATATATTTGCATCGGACAGTCTAAGCAACAGCGAGAAGTCCAGCAGTTCAGTGCGTGTGCCCGGTGAGCTCGGCACTAATAGGATAGGCATTGAAGTACCATTTAATATTGCCGTTTTTCCCAATGCATCGATGGTAAACAACCCGTACCGGTCTGACGCAGCCGGCAACGTCAGTGATGGCGGCAGCTATGAAACCTATCGCTTCTATGTGTTGATGGGGGCGCGCAAGGTTGGCAACGTGGTCGGTGAGTACGATATCAATATCGGCAATCCGGCGCGCGGAAAAAAGTTTTTTCTCACTAAATTCGAAGCAAGCGTGGTGGTCAAAAACGCCCGAACCGTCAACGCCGATGTCCATAACGTAGTCATCCACAATGCCGCCGAACCGATGCGTGATGTCGACGGGCAGCTTATCTATGGCTATGAACCGAGCGTGACGCTTGACGGTCGCCTGGTGGTGTACAGCGGCAACGCCAGTCCGGCACTGCGCAACGGTAACGGTGGTGAAATAAGCTATATCTATCAGCAAAACCAGCACCTCTCCGGTGGCTGGTCCAAACCTCGTGGCATCGCCGAAATGTACTATGTGCACGGTCCCGGTGGTAATGAAGTTCGCGTCAATGGTGACAAACGGTTTTCCGAGCACTTTCCTTTTGCTGCGTTGCCACTGCGGCAATACAACGGTGAATCACTGGGGCAGGGTGACTTCATCAAAGGCGCCTATCCCTGGGTAAGCCCTAGAGGGTCGGAGATCTTTTTTCAGGCGCGTGCTACGTTCCATGGTGCTGATCGCTCCGGAGCGACGGTTGGCGGTCTGCGCACAAACGGCCAGCTGTGGCATTTGGATGGCGACATCAACAACAGCCGGGGTAATCCCACCGACCGCTACGACCACTGGGAAAGCGGCGATGGCTCAGGCAATCAATACAAGAGTCTGGTGGCGGCTTATGAGTCACGTCGCTTTGCCGGCACCAGCACGACAATGGGCCGCAACACCTGGAGCAATCTGTTTTTCCGGCCACTGGCGCAATACCCGACTTCGTGGAGTGCGGTCACTGATCTGAAGCGTTCACCACTGCCGGTGAATCCGTTTCCGGAGAGCTACGGGTTCTGGTTAACCGGCAACCGCTACTATGAAATGACCTTCCCGATGTATGCAAAAGATCTGGTCGCCTACTACCCGATGAACGAACCTCTGTATCAGGATCAATCCCTGCTTCGGCCCTACATGAAGGCAGAGCCCGGACGCGAAAATCCTGAATCTATACGGCGCAGGGGCGTGGATCATGTGATTGATAAAACCGCTGATCTGTCGCAATACCAGCACACAGCAACCCTTCGAAACGGCGCTCAGTATCCGTTTGAACACTACGATGTGAAAAACACCTGGTCGCGTTCAGGGGTTCTGAAAGATCAAAGTGAAGGGGCGCTCGGTAATTCAATTTTCTTTAGCAGCAGCGCCAGTGCAACATCCACTCTGAGTGCCGCCAGTGTCGCAGCAATTGCCGACACGCAAAGCTTCAGTACGGCACTCTGGGTCAACAGCAGTAATGCCGGTTCCAGCGTCAGCGTGTTGCGCATTGCCGGATTGCTGGATTTGTCAGTTGGCGCTAATCAAATTACTGCCAGGGTTAGCAGCGACGGTGACCGTGAAGCCTTTCAGGCCAACGCAAACCTTCAGTCCGGTCGGTGGCACCATGTGGCTGTGTCGTGGCGCAGTGGTGATCTGCGCATACTGGTTGATGGTGTCCAGGTGGCCCGCCACCGGGTCAACGCAGAGCTCACCCTGCGTGCTGATCAATCCGCCGAAATGGTGATGGGGCCGGCCGGGTCAGGGGCCGGTAATCTGCTGTTGAAACTCGACGAAGTTTATATCTATTCAACCTGGCTGGCACTCGACGACATCACCCGTCTGGCACTGAAAAAACGCGTGTTTCAGCAAGCGCAAAACAGCTTTTACCAACGTTCCGGTATGGCCGCAGATTATCCCAGGGTAGCGGCCGACACCGATCTGTCCTTTGCTGCCAATGACAGCGTCGTAGCGCTGGGGGAGCAGCTGTTTAATTCGAGCAGTCTGTCGCGTAACAACACTATCAGCTGTGCCAGTTGCCATCAGGCGTCGCGAGAGTTCAGTGATGGCCAGGCGTTGTCGACAGGCGTTGACAATATTACCGGCACGTTGAATACACCTGCTATTGCCAACTCGCTGTTAAGCCGGCGCTATTTCTATAGCGGTGGTGCCAGTGCGCTCGAGACACAGTCCATACATACCATTATGCAAAATGGCGAAATGGGCATTTCCGACGCCGACCACATTGTTGGGTCCTTGCCCGGCAGCTTGCGTGATCAGATGCGTGCGGTGTATCAGCGCGAAGCCAATTTAAGTGATCTGGCCGGATCGCTGGCAGCGTTTGTAAAAACCATCCGTGTGGCCGGCCGCGCAGATCCGCAATCAATGTCAGCAGCCGCGCAGCGTGGTCGTCGGTTGTTCGATGGCAAGGCAAACTGCGTTGCCTGCCATAGTGGTTCCAATCTAAGTGACAATCAGTTTCATGATATCGGTCTGGGCGGGGAGACTACCGACAGAGCAGCGGCGACCGGCCGACGTGATGATCGCTTCCGACGCAAAACACCAACACTGCGCAATGTGGCACTGACCGCCCCCTATTTTCATGATGGCAGTGTGGCCGATCTGCCTGCAGTAGTGCGCCACTACAATGATCTGTCGCATCGGGCGTCCGGTCGTATCACTGATCCACTGTTGCACCCGCTTGAGCTTAACGATGGCGAGATTGATGATCTGGTCGAATACCTCAGCGCGCTGAATGGTGCCACACTGACCCGTTAGGGCAGCCCCACACCGCCACCGTTGTGTGTTGGTAGCGGCTATACGGGATCGTGTATAGTGTCGGGTTGGCAGAGCATTCTGTCAGCCTCTCAACACAGTAGCACCTCGCGTTGCTGCTGCGTTGCGGGTATCGTTCAACCCGCTGAGAGACACCGCAGTTCTGTACAGCGCACTTCAGGGAAAACCTCATGTCCGGCAGACCGACGCTTGCGCCACAGCATCGCCTGTATGCAGCCTTTGCCATGCATGCCGTCACGATGGGCAGTCTTTTCCCGCGCATGCCCGAGATCAAGCAAGCCATGGGCGTCGAAGAAGGCGTGCTCGGCATGGCGCTGATCGGCGCACCGGTCGGCACCCTGATTGCGCTGTCCTGCGCCAGTCCGGTGATAGAGAAAATCGGCTTTCGTCGCCTGCTGCTGATGGCAATCCCGCTGGCCGCGCTGTTCTACGCCTTCGCCGTACAGACCATCACGCCGTTTGTTTTTTTCCTGTTACTGATACCGGCTGGTCTTTGTGTCGGATGTGTTGAAATTGTTATAAACGTCGAGGCAGATCGCACTGAAGCGTTGTTGCAGCGGCGGGTGATGAATCGCGCCCATTCGTTCTGGAGCTTTGGCTTTTTTATCTCGAGTATGGTTGGTGCATCGTTCGCACATTTTGGTATCTCTGCGCAGTTGCACCTGGGTTTGATGGTGCCAGCCGTAGCGGTGGTGGTGTGGTATTTTCTGCGTGACTTTAACCCGGCCCCCAGCAGAACCGGTGGTGACGCACCGGCCCGTGGCATAGCACGCCCCACCAGGCCGATCATGCTGCTGGTGCTGGTGACATTGTCCGCCATGTTGATGGAGGGGGCGGGTATCGACTGGTCCGCCATCTACATGGACAGCACATTTTCCAGTGGAGCGTTTATCGCAGGTTTTGCGGTCGCCGTGGTGACGTTGTCTCAGGCGATAGCGCGCTACTTTGCCGACGGCTTTGTCGATAAATACTCCCCGGTGATTGTCGGTCGTGCACTCCTGCTGAGTCTGGCAGCCGGAATTCTATTAATATTGTTTCCGGTATCGGCCTTTGTTTCTCTGGTTGGTTTTGCGCTGCTGGGCGTTGGTGCCAGTGTGTTGTTTCCGCTGGCCATGTCAGCCGCTGCACAACGCACTGACCGACCGGCGACGGTCAATGTGGCAGCACTGGCGCAAATTTCCTTTGTCGCCTTTCTGGCCGGCCCACCGTTGTTGGGCTTTGTGGCCGAACAGTGGGGCATTCAGTGGGTGTACGGGTTTGGGCTGCCGTTGGTGCTGCTGAGTCTGCTGCTGGTTAATTCACTGGAGGCTAAGGCGTAGGTTGGCGGGGTTGAAAATGAAGCAAAAGCTCCTGCGGGGTAACTGATCAGGCTGTTTGCAGAGCGAATACGATTAAAAAGGTCACTGTCGGGGGAAGTTATTGATCAAAGTAACCGGGTGATTTTATCGGCTGTATGATATCAGCTATCTCGAGCGACAGCTTTTTACTGTGTTGAGACCTCGGCAGAAAAGTTCTATCTTAAAATGTAAATCCGGGGACGGCTGTGTGCCCTGAGAATCCGGCGGGTGCTGACGCAAGGCGGGACATAGATTACTACTTTGAGTTTTACCATACTGAGCCTCGCTATCCGTCTGAGCCAACAAGACACGTAAATCGGTGCACTATCAGACTGTGGACAGGAGCGCCACATAACCCTGGAAGGGGCTCACGCCTCTGTCTGGTTATCGGGGTCCATAACTCCGGTGTTGTTAACACATCCGTATGTGTCACTCGACACCAGTTCTGTGGAACGGATACACAGGGTGATCCCGATGGGGCGAAAAAGCTGGCTGCTCTGCTGGACAGAACCAAGTTATGGGCCTGTAGGCACTATCAGGAGTATGAGATCAACGTGCAACTACACCGCATAGACCCGTAAACCTATCTGACAGATGTATTCCCGCACATCTCTGTGCGTCCCGCCAATGCCATAGGGCTCGTGACACCCCGACTGTGGAAAGATCACTTTGCTGTGACGAACCGATGCGATCAGACTTGTTGCTCGATGTTTAGTACGGATCTGTATGACCGCTTGCAGTCTTGATGCAGGCCCTGAATGGCTCGGGCAGTGAAAAGTGGCGGTGCACTCACCGAAATGGGCACTCCTCTCCACAACGGCATCAACCTCAACGCTCCAAATAAGGTACCCTCAAAGGCTCGGGAGATATCCGGATATTGCAGAATTTCCGCTGTTAGCACGACCCGGTGAAAAAACTCCCGGGGGCCATCGGCATCTGAGTTTGACATGCGGTTGTGGAATGTAGGCGCGAGTAAATATTCCGATAAGGAAGTGAGGCTCTATCCCTTTTATTGCTGCACAAGGATTATTAACGAATGATGTGGGTAGAATGAATTCGGCGGTAGACCTGGTGGTTGTGGACGACGATGCTATGGTAATAGCTCTTGTAAATCGAGCGTTAAAAAAAGCAAGTATACCTATCGATGTTTCTCTATCCCCGATGAGGCAATACAAT
>CALKXD010000013.1 GCA_938003855.1 uncultured Granulosicoccaceae bacterium
CCGACATTCTTCACTCCCCGTTAAATGTGCCCCGAACGGCTAGTGTACGCACGTTGCGACACATTTTGAAAGTACGGGCGATGTAAGCCGTGGCACCGCGGCGGTCCGCAACAACGGTAAGCTTGTGTGTTGCGAACTACCGATCGTCAGACGAGCAAGCCCGGCGCACAACCCCCAAGACCTGCTATCTGACACTTCCCCACCCGGAGAAAACCAAGGTTCAACGCTGTGTGCGCCAACCGATGCTTACACGATACGGCTTACTCCGGAGGCTGATCATGGGTGCTCTTGAGCGCATAGAACGATACTTGATCAACATCGCGTTCTGGCCAGTCAGTGGTATTATTCTGTGAGTAGGCTCCCGCTTTAAAGTACATAAAATCATTGGCTACCGAATAGCCACTGGCACTCATATCCAATGGCGGTGCTGCGACTACGCTGCCATCCGACCGCGTGATACTGACGTTGAGCATCGGGTGCATAACGCCGTTTCTTTCTTCCGCCGTCACACTTATCTGATAAGAAAACACTTCACCCAGCAGTACTCCGGCAGGCGGATTTTCTAAATCACTGGCCCGGCTTCCTATTAACTCCACCCATGTTTCGCCACCACCTGATTTTTCATGGGCAAAGTATATTGAACCATGTGTATTAAAGGGCAGTTTGCGATAATACAGACGGATTGGCTCATCGTCTTTGGCATGAATCTGCCCGATCACCACCCGGCCCACTTTGGCGGAATCCCCTATACGGGTGACCTGATCAACACTGAGCGTGGCATTCAGTGTGCCGTTTACACCTCCGGCCAAACGCTGCGTGGCAAGCGGTGCAGTGGCAAAGACCCAGTTGTTTTTAGTCGGCGTACCATCATCGCTACGGGTGCGAATACTATCATCACCTTTACGCAACATGCCGCGCAACTCTGATCGACCATAGCTTGAGTTCTGAGTGGTGGCCGCACTACCGGGGGAGGAACGAAAGACCATCGCACCGGACACGGGATCCGTATAAAAAACATCCCGATCACTCCAACCGGCCATCAGCGCATTTTCCAGTATTTCGTCAGCACGCCCGTCATGATCAGCATCTATTGGCACCGTGATCTTCCAGCCTGCCAAATCAAAATTAGCGGCCGGCGGTTGATCTGTTTTTAAACCAAAGTGACTTAACCCGGCCACTTTGGCGGTAGCACTTCCATCACCGGTTGCTTCAATCTCACCAAGGCCACAACCATAGGCTTGAAACTCGACCAGACTATTCCAGGCGTTTTGTGTGTTTCCATAGCCGGTGACTCTCACATATTTTGCCACCAGGTCATCAAGGTCGTAGCGTTCTATGGCGGTAGTCCTGCCGACACTCTCAGTGCGATCAACGACCGGGGTGAAGTCTTTGCCATTGATAGAGGCCGACACTTCGAAAATAGATTGCCGTTCATTACCTTTGAAAAACGCCAGTCCTACTTCTTTAAGTGTATGTGGCAATGCCAGATCGAAGGTAATAGTTTTGCCACTGCCTTTCGATGACCACCTGGACTCAGGCTCAAAGCGATGATCAATCGCACGCTCCGGCGGATACTCCGGATCAGCCGTACCGTCATCACTCACGCGCTTGATCCGCAACTGCGAGAGGTTCTCACAGCCATTGTCAAGCGTACTATAAACACGGGGACCGGAGGCATCGCGCCGGGCTTTCTCCAATGCGGGGCCCGAGGTTGCGATCAGCTGAAAGTCGTCGAAACGCCCTTCACCGCCGTTGGGCAGCCCGAACACTATAGTATCGAGATCGGTATCCGTGGTAAAAGGCACGCGCAATTCGACCCAGCGTTCACCATCACCGGCAGATTCCGCCTGGTAGGTACGCCCGGCAATATCGACCCCGATGATACCCGGGCCTTTTACATAGGCCACTAAGTCGTAGCCTGAAGCTGCCATCACCCGTGTTGATTGCTGAAAGCGGCCGGTTTCTTTGGTGATTTTTGCAGACTTGAAGCCGGACAGGAAGTGCCCTGAAATAGAGGTGGCGTCTTTATTCGGGTCAAGGTCTTCCCAGCCAGCCCAGCCTTGTTCAAAACCGGCGTTCAACAGCGGGGCGGGCCACGCTGCTGCTGGCATTAGCAGGGACGCCAGTATCAGTGACTGTCGAAGCATAAACATACCGGCATCTTCCTGTTTAACTGCGCTCATGGTCTGAGTATACCGAAACACTCAAACTCTGCGAAAGATCCGCAGCAGCGAAAATCAGTACGCTGGCACCGGCATGGGCACGACAATCGCCGGTCATTTTACAGCAATACATCAGTACTGTAGTCTTTCACTACCTGAAGTAAGGACTATCCGTATGACCCCCTATGCCCTGAGCACCGCCCTGGTACTGGCTTTTTTTACGGCGCAATCGCAGGCTGCCCCATGCCTCAAAGTCACCCTCACCGGCACACAGGGCGGGCCACCGGTATACCAGGGCCAGGCCGGGGCCGGAACGCTGGTGCAATACGGTGACGATGAAAACAACTGCAGTGCCGTCAATCTGCAATTCGACACGGGCCGCGGCACCACACAGCGTTTGTCTGAAGCCAAAACACCCGTTGGCAAACTCAACGCGGTCTTTCTTACGCACATGCACTCGGATCACACCGAAGGCCTGCCAGACATGATGCAATTGCGCTGGCACTTTGCCTCCACCGGCCCTAAAGTTGATCTGGTCTGCAGCAGCGACGCGTCTTCCCCCGCCGGCCATACCCTGAGCTGCACTAATTTTGCCCGCCACATCGGTGATGCACTGATCAACTCCGGTGAAGTCGCTCAGCGCCTGGCAGAGAATAAAAAGCGTCTGCCCGGTGGCCCCGCTGACTTACTCAACGTCATGGTGTTTGACCCAACGGAAGAACCTTCACGGGTATGGCAGTCCGGCGATGTCACTGTCAGTGCGGTCGGCTCGCGTCATATACCCGGCCATGCCTCCTACCGTGTTGACACACCCGCCGGGTCAGTGGTCATTGGCGGAGACGCAGGGAACGACAAACCTAAGCCTCCCCGTGACAGCTCAACGTCTTCGCACGTGGAAAAACTGGCGATGGGCGCTGACATTATCGTGCATTCGACCATCCACCCCGTGATGGGGCCGGACAAGCAAAGCGGGTTCCCACCACCGATCTATTTTCGCCAGAGCACCGCTACTGATTTGGGCGCAATGGCAACGCGAACCGGTTCAAAGCACCTGATGCTCACTCATTTGATTCCGCCGATGGGCGCAAAGAGGCAAGGTCCGTATCCGATACCCGGCGGCGGCGTAACCGAAGCCGACTACAAAAGCGCGGTCACCGATGGCGGCTTCACCGGCAATGTGGTCGTTGGTACTGATCTGGTCAGTGTCAGGTTGCCGCAGCCGTAAGCGCCCCCGGGGTTATCACAACCCCCGATATATAAGGCGCTGCCATCTGCCTGACTCCACAGCGCGTCAGCCAGCGCATCTATCGGCTTAACTGTGGAGATCTTGCCGTGCTGGGGTCCACAGACCTATTGTTATGCGGTTTTTCTGCGCTCTATGGCCCACCGTGACAATGGCAGCGCAACGCGTCACGGGGTGCGGTGCGCACTGACCGCTTTCACACCTCTTCGAGTTCGGGTTGCCATAAAACGCCCGCCGGCTTTGGCACTCTTCGTCCGGGGGGTATTGTTTCTGCCACCGGATGCTCGCGCTGCACGGTACCGCTGTGCTCGTCAGATGCCACACACGACGGATAGAACTCATTCAGCCAGTGCTGCAGTATAGGATCCTCCAGTGTCTGCGGTGAATTATGGATCTCACCGGGTACAAGGCGACACTCCGCGCTGCCGAGGTATTTCCCCAGCGCATAGAATTCCATATCAGACATGAGGTTGGCCGGTGATGATGAGCCATCTTCCAATGACATATTTGGCGCCTGCCCTACCCCGTCACACGCCAGTAGAATTCGCACTCTTTTGCCGGAGTGCATCTTATAGACGGCTATGTCTGCCGTACTTTCAGCGATACACAGCTCCAGATGTCCATTGGCAACAAGCTGTGGGACGCCGGCTTCGACATCACCCGACGTGCAAAGCACAATAACGACATTGTCTTTGAGTCGATCCAGCAATTCAGGGGACCGGGCCAAAAAGCAGCTGCCGGTATTCAGGAACAGCAGGTCCGAGGATTGCAACACCTGCCGCTGCGAGACAACCCGGTTTCCACGAACCGACAATTCAGCCATAACGGCCGGATCGGTGTCGAAGACATCGGGCTGACGATTCTCACTGGCCAACGTCTGCAGTACCCCTTTGCCGATACCCCCAAGGCCGATCACTCCGCTGCGACCACGCCAGTGCCTCAGGCTGCAACCCAGATTGCGGCGAAAAATAGTATCGGTGGCATACACAATTGCCGGACCGATCTCTATATCCATAATGGCCTTGATACGTGAACGTGATTTGGACACCACCGGGTGATGCAACTGGCTCACAACACTCTGGTAACCCGGTGTGCCACCGTCATCTGACCCCTTGATGCCGTTTTCGGTGCCTTCCACAAAGCCCACCAAACGTGGCCCAAGGTCCGGGTCACGGGAAATCGCCGTTGCCGCAGGCGCAAAATACCCGCCATACTCAAGGATGGCGAAAGGCCGTCCCTGCGTGACGCGCCGCAGCCATGCCACTGCGAAGGCCGGATCGGCGAGGGCCGCGCGAGTGATATTACCGTGCATGCGCCCACCAAACCGCTCTGAAAATTGCGCTACTACGTCGGGATTGCACTTTGATGAACTGCCTTTCGGAACAATGGCAGCGACCTGATCATCAATGGCGCTGAGAAACTTAAGCGTCGGTAAAAACGCATGCTGAACACAAACGAAGCAAAGATCCTGCGGTGCCGGGTACAACGCTTCAATTGTTGCCACGGTTTTTTCATAGAATCGGTGGTGCACTTGATATTCGCTGAAGTCCATAACGCTCTCTCATCTGTTTTCCACTAACTTGTATCGGTGGGACTGACGATCGGAAATTTCCTTTTCACTGCCAACTACCGCACTGCTACCACCATACTGCCTACATTCTATGTAGTGTAAATTGAAATTTACTCCTGATACTGTATCTCACTTTATCAACGCTAACACAAGCGGTCAGCCTTACTTCCGGGAGCGGGGAATACACCCGCCAACCTGCACAAGCCCCTTAATGTTGTAGTACTGACATAAATCCAACGGCTCTTTTTACAACAGACCGTAAGACAATGCAGGCGTTATTCATCACCTTCAAACGGCCGCAAAAAAGCAAAGCGGGGGACCGCACTTCCGCTGACCACAACGGATTCAACAAACAGGCTCAGCGGCCTGGCCCATAACGTTTTATCACCACTGTTGCTGGCATAGACGACGAGCTCATCATTGGACTCCGTATGAGTTACTGTGACAAACACGGAATAGGTGTTACCTTTATAGTGACGATAAACCCCTGGAGTGATACGGCGTTTAGATGGTTTCATGTCATTTAAGTTCCGGCATTTAAACCCCGACAATACCACACGGCCACTGCTGTAGATCCACCACATTGACCTGCCCGCTATGAGTTACTTCATGACAGAGATCGCACAGCAGCACGTCGCCGGAAAATGCTATCCCCCTGTAAAAACTCCGTGCCGGTGACTGCTTACCTTTCACCGTTTAACCGGCTACCTATTCTAAAACTGACAAGCCGCACAACCACCTCGCTGCAACAGCATCATTCATTGTTGACTTTTTTAATGTCGCTACCGCTGCTATCCAAAGCACACATCACTACAGATTCACCGCCGCATTAATCAGCAACAACGCTGCACCCGCGAGCCTCCACGGCAGCCACCGGTGTTATCCGCAAAAGACCACTTGCGGATGAACTGGTTGCCGACACAGCAGCACCGCCGATGACTGTTGCCATTGCAGAGCGGCGTCAGGCAGTGACCTCAGCAGCCAATCGCTGCGGCAGTTGCGTGAGCCACAATAGCCGCAGTACCGCGTTTACGGTGATTTGACAGTGCCGGCCAATGCCGCGGCCAGACCGCGTCAATAACACGCCATGGCCTTAAAAGGTGACGGCCCACAGCCTCGCGAAATTCAATTACAATGAACGCCTGAGTCATCTATCAATAGCTAGAGGAACACCACCATGCCGGTCATTCAGGATGCAGACAACGCCACATCCTACGTTAACCTGGAACTGTTCCAACCGCCGACGGAGCATGCTGCCTTATTTTCGGCAGCGCTCAGCAACGTCGTGTCTAAAGTTGATACTCTCATCCCGCAGTTCGGACTTAGAAATCCACGGATATCGATACCCGGCACCCGCCAATACCACTTCTGCATCCCCGACGAATGGGTTGCCAGCTTCTGGCCGGGACAACTCTGGCTGGCACATTCAGTTACCGGTGCAGAGCACTTTAAAAATAGCGCGCGGATGCGACGGCCCTACTTCAACACGGTGTTGCAACACCCTGAGTGGCACGATCACGATCTTGGCTTTTTATTCTCACTGAGTTGCGTCGCCGACTACAAACTCACTGGCGACCAAACAGCGCGCAGTATGGCGTTACGGGCAGCCGATTTTCTGGCGGCTCGATGGCGTCAGCCACTTCCTTTTGTGATGTGCTGGAACCCGATGCGACGCGATGACACCGATTTCGCGTTACGAAAAACCAGCACATTGAATATCGACAGTATGCAGGCCATGGCGTTACTCCTGTGGGCAGCACAGGAGACCGGTCAGGCATCATTCTCTGATATCGCCAACCTACACCTGGAATCGTGCGCCAAATACCTGGTCCGCGACGACTACAGTTCATACCACTGTTACGAGTTTGATCCACGTTCGGGAGATCCCGTCGTCGGCTATACCCACCAGGGCTACTCCGATGAAAGTTGCTGGTCACGTGGGCAATCCTGGGCCATCCACGGGTTTGCCCAAAGCTACCTGAGTACCGGCAATACCAGCTACCGCGACACCGCCGCCGGTATGGCCGACTACATCGCCGACAAACTACTCGACGACGGCGTCTGTCCCTGGGACTACCAACTGCCCGATGATCAACCCGTCTACCGGGACACTTCAGCGGCCGCCGTTACCGCCGCCGGTTTGTATGCGCTGGCACAGGGCTTCGGACCGGGGGAGCAATCGATTAAATACACGGCACTTGCTGACCGGATGTTGTTCGGACTGGTCACCCACCACGACATCACTGCCGACAATGACGCGCAGGGGTTGCTCAAAGAGGGGGCCGCTTTTGTCGGGCTGGGCCGGGCCGATAATATGCTCCCCTACGGCGACTACTACTACCTTGAAGCACTAATGCGTGCCGTCGGACACACTGAGTTTTTCTGGTAAAGATCCCTTGTAAACTCACTCAACGACGACACCGGCCGGGCGGCGTCAGGAAGACGCCTTAAGCTGTGCTACCCACCGTGCTTATAAAGCTGCCCCATCTAACCGCCAGCGCCCCATCGTCGGTGTTCTGGCATTTAGTGTGACTGGTACACTGGTGATCAACTACTTTTTATGAAAAAGAAAGTATCGCGAGCCTGACGGCCATCATAGTTCCAACGTCAATTTTCGGCGGTTGGATGGCATACGTCATCAATCTCTTAGAACCAGTGATCTCAAAGCGATTGGCGCTGCAGCCGCATAACCGCACGCCGCCCCGGCAACCACGCTATTGGCGCTCGTCTCAGGGTGGCGTAGTTTCCCGCGACTTAATCACTGCATGTCAAAGACTGCCGCAATCTGCTAGCGCTACAAGCGTCGGTTTGACTGCAAGGGCACACGCTGTGGGTTACGACGCTTCTCGCGCCGCCACGACGGTGATTTCGATCAGGGTATTTCCCGCCAGTGCAACGCCGACGCAGGCTCTCTGTGGCCAGTGCTGTGGATCATCACCCAGCCAGGCGCACCAGTG
>CALKXD010000014.1 GCA_938003855.1 uncultured Granulosicoccaceae bacterium
CTTGCCGGATCGGTTTGTGTTTTTCAAAACTGTTGAATCGGTATCGGTGAGCAACGAAATTCCATAAGATTATTAAGGTGTCGCACAGTTTTACTTAGCCTGTAATAGGCCATGGAGCGGTTACGTTGGATATCAACAATCTCAAGGCATTTATCGAAGTTGCAGACAAACGGTCTTTCTCCAGGTCTGCAGAAACCCTACACCTGACACAGCCTGCCGTAAGCAAGCGCATCGCAGCTCTGGAAACAGAACTGTCTGCACGCCTCTTTGATCGCGTCGGCCGCAGTGTTCACTTAACCGAAGCAGGCAAAGTCCTGCTTCCATCGGCACGGCAGATAAGTGCCGAACTCGATCGCATCGAAGACGTCATTTGCAATCTGGGAAAAGGGGTAAGCGGCAAACTCAGTATTTGCTCAAGCTCCCATATCGGGATACACCGCATTCCCAATTTGCTGCGAGACTTCAGCAGAGACTATCCCGATGTGGAAATTGACATCCATTTCAGTGACTCCACCACAGCGTTGCAGTCGGTCGAGGATGGACTCTATGAAATGGGCTTGTGTGCCATGCACAACAATGCCGATACACGCCTGAAAGAAATCAAAATATGGGAAGACGATCTCGTCATTGTCGTGTCACCGGATCATCCGCTGCGCAGTGAAGAAAACCTGAGCGCTGAGGTTCTGATGAAATGCCCGGCAGTGCTGCCGGCACTTCCTTCATCAACCAGAAAAACCATCAATCACGCGCTCTCCGGCCTCGCCACCTCCGCTTCGGTATCGATGGAAGCACATGATCTCGAAACGATCAAAACCATGGTGTCAATCGGGCTGGGCTGGGGATGTGTCCCCAGAATCATGGTTGACGACTCAGTCGTCGTACTCGACATACCCGAACTTCAAATGAAGCGCAGAATCTCTCTGGTCCGCCACCACGAGCGCACTCTGTCCCGCGCCGCTGAAGCCTTTATAGAAATACTTCCAGCTGCTGTGCCGTAACTGTAGCGCGGCGGACCCGCGCTGCAACGACTGATCTGCGGTTTCCGGCAAGAGCACGTGCCTCTTCGCCACCGCAGTCAGTTGCCTTTACTACCCGCCTCACAGGGCTCGCGTGGCATAAACCAGTCAGCAGATCATGCTGTATTGATGCACGCTAGCGACTGCCAAGCACCGAGTAATTCTGCGCCCGATCCCGTAAACAGTGGTCCATCAATACCAATGCCATCATGGCTTCTGCGATTGGCGTGGCGCGGATGCCGACACAAGGATCGTGACGGCCTGTCGTAATCACTTCGACCGGCGCATTGTGGTTATCAACGCTACGCCCGGGCACGCGCAGGCTTGACGTGGGCTTCAACGCCAGCGAGGCCACTACGTCCTGCCCGGAGCTGATTCCACCGAGTACCCCACCCGCATTATTCGACAAAAAACCCTCCGGGGTGATTTCGTCACGGTGCTCTGAGCCGCGCTGTGTGACACAGTCAAACCCGGCACCGATCTGCACACCCTTTACTGCACCGATGCTCATCAGCGCGTGAGCGATGTCAGCGTCGAGTCGATCAAACACAGGCTCGCCCCAACCGACCGGCACACCACTGGCCTGCACCACAACCTTGGCACCGACCGAATCGCCATCCCTGGCCAACTGCTGCATATAGTCACCCAACTCAGTCACCTGCGACGGGTTGGGCCAAAAAAACGCATTGCGTTCAACCTCATCCCAATCAAACCCGCCGGCATCAAGCTCTATCGGACCAAGTTGTGACAGATATCCACGCACAGACACCCCCAACTCGGCGGCGAGATACTTTTTTGCAATGCCCGCAGCCGCCACTCGCATCGCTGTTTCCCGCGCGGACGACCGCCCGCCTCCGCGATAATCGCGAATACCGTACTTCTTCTGATAGGTTAAATCCGCGTGCGCAGGTCGGAAGACATCTTTGATCTTGCTGTAGTCCTTGGAACGCTGATCGGTATTCTCGATCATCAACCCGATAGGAGTGCCGGTGGTAACACCTTCGAAAACGCCAGAAAGTATCCGCACCGTATCGTCTTCACGACGCTGGGTGGTATAGCGCGATTGCCCGGGCTTGCGACGATCAAGATCCCCCTGCAAATCCGCCTCTGACAGCGGCAACCCCGGCGGGCAGCCGTCGACAATCGCCCCGATGGCCGCCCCATGGCTTTCGCCAAAGGTAGTAACGGAAAACAATTTGCCAAAAGTGTTGCCGGACATGGATTCTTAACCTGGTGTATTCATGGATCTGAGGGGAAAAAGACAGACGCACGCTAACCGATTGTTGAAAACGGCCTGTTGCGTCGCCAAAGTGAGTATATGGGTCCAACCCCCTTTATAAAAATACTAATTCACCAAAGCGGCGCACCGAATTGAACCCCGGACACCAATCAGCCGTTACCACTCTGAGAGGCGCTAGCGAATCACCCCGCAACCGGTGATAAAAAAAACCGACCCCAGAAAAACGGGGACGGTCGGGATGCGAACGCCACAACCCATAAGCAACGGAGACCAGCAGTGACTGATGAGCTGAGCGAGCGACGCAGTATTGGTCAGTACATGATCGTCGGCATGTGGATTTTTGGTCTGGCACTCGCAGTCCTGCTGATGGATCGATGGCTGGAACGCAGCCGCAATCCAAACAACGCCGTCGTCTCATCGACTGACGGCGGCAAACGCAGCATTACGCTGGAACGTGGCCGATGGGGCCACTACCTGGTGACCGGCGCAATTAATGGCTCGGAAATCGACTTTCTGGTGGACACCGGCGCTTCTACCGTCAGTATTCCCGCTGAGTTTGCCGATCGCATCGGTCTTCCGCGTGGCGAGGCAATTCAAATCAGCACCGCCAATGGTATTGGCATTGCCTACAAAACCCGCATTGAGAGCTTATCCATTGGTGATCTGCAGATTCGCAATGCCACCGGACACATCAACCCGGGGTTGAGCGACGAAGTTCTGCTTGGCATGAGCGTTCTGAAAAACTACGAATTGGTACAGCGCGGTAATGAACTGGTTATTCGCGAACCGTAACCGGCCCCGGTCGGCCCACACTGTCAGGGTGAATGCACCACCGGCGGCGTTCGGCGCCTTGGGTAGCAGGTGGTGCAAATTTCACAAACCGTGCCGTCACAGCCCCGCGCCGAGCAATACTGCCGGCCATAAAAAATGATCTGCAGATGTAGGTTATTCCAGTGTTCTTCTGCAAACAGTTTTTTTAGGTCAGCCTCTGTTTGCACTACGTTCTTCCCCGACGTCAGCCCCCAGCGTTGCGCCAGGCGGTGGATATGGGTATCGACGGGAAAAGCCGGTACACCAAACGCCTGGCTCATCACAACAGATGCGGTCTTATGACCGACGCCCGGCAGTGACTCGAGATGCTCAAACGACTGCGGAACCTCGCCATCATGCCGGTCGATCAACATCCCGGACAACTCGACAATCGCTCTCGACTTTCGCGGCGACAAGCCGCACGGCTTGATGATCTTCTCGACAGCCGCCGGTGTCTTGCCGGCCATTGCATAGGGGTTATCTGCCAGCTTGAACAGCGCAGGGGTTACTTTATTGACACGCTCATCAGTACATTGCGCAGACAGTAACACCGCCACCAGCAACGTGTAGGGATCGGTGTGATCCAGCGGGATTGGGGTTTCCGGATACAACTCTGCCAATCGTGCCTGAATATACTCGGCTCTTTGTTTTTTTCGCATGCGACCTGAAGCGACTTCGCTTTCTATAAATGACGTTGTTCAGAAAGACAGATTTTGCACCATCACTGATGTCAATACTAAATGACAGTGGCCGCGTGCTCGTAGGCAACCCGACGGGCGGGCTCAGCAAACCCGATAACTTCGATTTCCTGCAACAGTGATTGCACTAACTCAGTTTTCTGCAGCCTGGCGGCGGCATCAACCAACATCTGAAAAAACAGTTCCCGCTGCGCGTGGCTCGCGCCCATCTGCCAGAGGTCGTGCCGTGCCGGCAGCAATATTTCCAGCACTTCCCGGTACTGACCACGACGGTGCGCCACCGCGGCCTGCGCTGCCGGCACAGCTGCCACCTGATAGCGATCCGCAAGCGTAGGCGTTCCACACTGACCAAACGCCCGCATGGCTTCAAGCAGCTGCTCACAAGCGTCATAATTGCCGACCGCTGCAAGGATCACGGCATAGTGAGCGCTGGTAAACGGACTGGACATATCGTGCAACCGGGGCTCTACCAATGCCGCCATCTCCTGCCAGCGATCACCAACTGCCACGCCGGCATGCTCCAGACGCCATAACATCGAAGCGCCATTTTGCAGATCGATATAGAGATCCGGCATCGCCTGCACCAGAGGTTCATCGCGGTTTCGAATCCAGTTGTCATACCCTTCGAGGACTGCATCGTGCTGTTTGCCCTCAAGGTGAAACAAGCAATGGTGCCACCAGATATGAAACTTCATTTGGTTCGTCTGTGCCCACTCATTCTGCAATCCCGACAGCCACTCGACACCCTCGGTGCAGCGCCCCTGCATCCACAGTACGTGTGCGACAGCGTGTGCTGCCCAGGCGTTGGAGCGGCGATTGTCAATTGCCTCGCGCCCACAGGCTTCCGCTTCGCCGTAGTGGCCGCACTCTTCAAGGTCGAAAGCGCGAATAGACAGATAGTCGGCATAGCCCGGGATATCATCGCGCCAGGCACTACTGACCATCGAGGATAGTCGCTCCGAACGCTGCATCTCTCCAAGCCAGAAAAGCTCCCCCTGGCACAGGGTTAAGGCAAAAGCGTCGGTGGGATAACGGTTGAGGATCTGCTCATAGTGATCGATCATGCCGTGCAGCTCTCCTGCAGAACCACACTCCAGCGCATCGACATAAAGTTGCTCGCGCTGAGTCATGGTCGCCCGCTGTTTTTTCGCTGACACCAACGATTGCTGCAGAGCAGGAGCCAGACTTGACTGCCGCGCACCGTGCAGCATCAACCCCATTGCCGCATGAGCAAATCCGCAATCCGGATCAGCCACCAGCGCCTGCTGCAGAGCGGGCACCACATCCACCTGACGCTGTATAAATTTTTCCACGGCCTGCAGGCAGGCCGCACCGGCGGTGTCATCAGAGGTACTGATCGGATAATCGCGCGCATCTGTCAGCATGAGTACAGGTGTCCGTAGTTGATCGGCAGGTCGTGCCGGCAAGGTGCCGCCGCCTGGCAACAGCAAAGCTGTCGACCGGCTGCCGCGTTAAGCCGCAACACCGGTTGTATCATTGCAAACCAACAGGGGCAAGTGCCGTCACTGCGATGCGCCCGGGTGCTATGGCAACAACAGGTCCCGCTCAATCGGCACATAGCGAGTAGCCGATTTAATCAATGAAGCCGCGGTAAACTGTGGCACACCATAAACCTCCACCGGTACACCTTTATCCTGCGTGATGGCAGTTGCCAGTAAATCAAAGTCACCGTCACCCGAGGCGAGCACAATCACCTCTGCCCGCCTGGCGTACTCAAGTGCATCTATAGTGATTCCGACATCCCAATCGCCTTTAGCTGAACCATCGGCACGCTGAATAAACGGCTTCAGTTTTACCTCGAAACCTATCGCCCGCAAGATATTTTGAAACTGCTGCTGCTTTGCATCGCCCCGGTCAATGGCATAGGCAAATGCAGCCACCACGTCACGATCCCTCGTCGCCAGGGACCAGAATTTATTGTAATCAAAGTGACGCTGATACGCCTGCCGGGTCGTGTAATAGATGTTCTGCACATCGACCAGCACGACTACTTTTGTTTTTGTCTCAGCCATATTTGCGGACAACTACTACAGAGCTGTTCTGACGCTCCAGAGTTCGGGAAACAGCACTACATCAAGCATTTTCCGCAAATAAGAAACCCCACCGGTGCCGCCGGTGCCGCGCTTGAAACCAATCACTCGCTCCACTGTGGTCACATGGTTAAAACGCCAGCGACGGAAATAGTCCTCAAAGTCCACCAGCTTCTCTGCCAGTTCATAGAGTTTCCAGTGTTCGTCGGTATTTTGATAAACCTGTTGCCAAGCGTCCTGCACACCGGCATTGGCACTGTGAGTCTCTGCTACATCACGATTCAGTACGGCATCCGGCACCGTCAGACCATGGCGAGCCAGCAATCGAATGGCTTCATCGTAGAGACTTGGCACTTGCAACTCGGCGGTAAGCATCTCGGCGATATCCGGTCGGTGTTCATGCGGGCGCAGCATTGCCGCATTGCGATTGCCAACCATAAACTCAATATGCCGATACTGATACGACTGGAAACCCGAAGACTGTCCCAGCGCATCACGAAACGCCGTGTAATCGCTCGGGGTCATGGTCCGCAACACATCCCAGGCACTGTTAAGTTGCTCGAAAATTCGCGTCACCCGGGACAGCATTTTGAATGCCTCCGGCAGGTTACCGCTGGCGATTGCTGTTCGTGCGGCCGCTGTCTCATGAATTGCCAATCGCATCCATAACTCTGAAGTCTGGTGCTGGATTATAAACAACAATTCATCGTGCGCCGTGGAAACCGGACGCTGCGCTGTGAGAATTTTATCGAGATTCAGATAATCAGAATAAGACATCCGACCATCAAACGACATCTGTGCCCCTTCAATCGAGGGATCGTAAGGCTTGCTCATGTACTCGCATTCCAGTGGTGGTTAAATCAAACGATACTCGACGCGGGAATCCGCAGGGTCAGTACATCGTCTGTAGCAAACGGCGGATTTCACTATCAGTCCGGCGGCACTTAAGTAGTCCAGAGATACTGAAAACGCCCATGCACATCAGAGGGTCAGCAAAACACCTTCACCCAAATGTGTTTCACCGCGCAGACCTCTAGACGAGCTCATCGACAAGACGAATCGACGCCTCAATCGACGGGGCTCCCATCTTGCTCACACAGCATTCACCGCAGACACTGGCATGATGCCTGACCAATTGCACGACCTGCTCGAGTGACAATCTATCGACTATCGCAAGACCGGACAATGTCTCGTCAAGCGCCCCGAACACCTGACCACTGCTGTCGATCAGCCAGTCGTCATCGGCGTAGCGCACATGCTGAAAATCTGCACTGCCGGTCCATTGCCCGGCCGAGCCTACAAACTGCAGTTCATCGGAGCCGGCAAATTTTAATACACAGGGCCACTGCACCTCGTAGCTCATAGAGCGTCACTCAACTGAAGAATCAATAGGGTCAGACCATACCGTATTCTATTTAATAATGCTGGCTTTGACAGCCACCCACCGCCGACGCACTGGCGTGTACGCCACACGGGCTTTAGCCAAAAGGCGTGTACCGCAGTGCTCTTCTAACGCGATCAGCGCTATAGTTTCTCGATAACAAAACGCCCGACAAACGGCATGCCGCGGTCAAACGGTGTCCCGGTGGGATTCGACACCAGATCAATTGGATCCGGTGGCTGAGTGTCGCTGTTGGCGGAAGTGTAGCTCTGGCCACTGTCGGTGCCGGCATCATAGAGCGCCAGATCCTGTGTCAACGACGCTAGAAATTGCTGCCCGTCATGCAGCGCCACATTGTGCAGACCGACAAACCAGTCGGGACTCGGCGCCAGCATACTGACCACGGTTATCAGTGGATTATCAATACTGACCTCAAACTCAACACTCACCTCACCGGGTGACGTCGCGACACCGCCGCCATTAATGACAGCGCTGGCATAGCCTTCATCAATCGCTGCATTGACTTCGGATACAAAGGTGGACACGCCTCCTGTTTCAGCCATGACCTCAATACCGTCACTGGCATTCTGACCTTGCGACCAAAACACTACCTGCTGATTGTGAACGGCACCGGTCAGCGGTGAAAAGTGCGGGTTACCCGGAAAATCAGTGATGTGCGTGGCACCGCTCCAGGTCGCCTCAAAGCGGAGTCGATAGCGCGCCGTTGTGGCCGTGGAGCCTGTATCGGTTGGATCAGTAGTCGTCTGATCAGGGGTAGATTCATCCGTATCCTCAGGTGGCATGGCCGTCGCACTACCTGAGTCAGATGAACCTGAGCAACCGGCGATAGCAACGACCACAGCCAGACTGCACAACGTGAGCACTCGGGGTAATTTCAAAAGTTTCTCCTTGGTGTACTTTTCGATTACGACAGGGGAATCACCGTGTGAGAATCAGTACGATGAGTTCGGTGAGCTATCCGGATTGATTTCGCCTTCCACTTCATCGGGATCGGTATCATTAAACAGCAACACAGATCGCACGAACTCAATTTCAGCAAGAATTTTGTCGACGCGCTCACCGTACTCGTAACTGTTTACTTCAACGGCCTTCGGCATGTAGGTAAAGGCAATCTTCAGTGCCTGCAAGGAATCTTCATCAAGCTTATCGCTCATAGCGGCTACCCTACTCCAACAGATTAAATTGTCATGGTAATGCATTTCCGGTGCAGGCACTGTCCCACACGTCAATTCCTGTGACCACCAAACGTCCCTTTTTCTCAATCTACAGATGTTAGAATATGGAAACTCAAGACACAGCACGGAATCACGCTCTGTGCCAGCATCAAGCCACCCTGTAGAGGTCAGCACGCAATGAATACACGGGCAAGACAGCAACTGGCACCGACCGGTGTCCTGCGCACTGCCGTTAATATGGCCAACTTTCTGCTCATCACCGGTGAGACTGTCGACGGTGAAGCCGACGGCGTCTCACCCGATCTGGCCAGGGCGATCGCCGCTGAACTCGGCGTGGAGGCTGTCATGGTGCCATTCAAAGGTCCCGGTGAAGTCGCCGATGCAATTACCGACAACAGCTGGGACATCGGCAATATTGCGGCAGAGCCGGAGCGTGCAAAAACCATTGCCTTCAGCCCTGCCTACTGTGAAATACAGGCCACGTATATGCTGCCCCCCGGCTCCGCAATTACCGATCAGAGCCAGATCGATGTTGCCGGTAACCGCATCGCCGTGAAAGAACGCGCCGCCTATGATCTATGGCTCACCGACAACCTCAGGCACGCACAACTGGTCCGCGTCGACAGCATCGACAACTCCTTCAACACATTCGTCAGCGACAACCTTGAAGTACTTGCCGGGTTACGCCCGGCATTGCTCAAGCAGCAACAGAAACTGCCTGGCGCTACCATCATGGACAGCAGCTTTACCGCAGTTCAGCAGTCCGTCGGGTGTCGGCCGGAGCATCATCATGGGACGGCGTTTTTGCAGGAATTTATCCACCACGCTATCAGCAGCGGCCTGATCGCCTCATTAATAGACAAGCACGGCGTTACCGGAAAACTATCGGTAGCGCCACTGCCCTAACGCTAGTACTGCGGCTTCAGTAACACACAGCCAATCGTGTCCATAGCCCGGCGGAGATCATCGAACTGACGCTGATCCCGATAACTGCCGACAATAGCACCACCTGACCCGGCGTACTTCGCAGACGCGCCGACCGAACGCGCCACAGAGATCATTTCGGTGTGCCGGGGATTCAGTACGCACATGGCATCGCGCAGATCAAAATTGTGATTAATTGCATTGAAAAGTGCTGCATCATCGCGCTGATCAAGTGCCACCGCGGCCTGATCTGTCAGAGCAGCAAACCGCACCATAGTCTCATGCACAACACGATCACCCTTCTCGTAGCGCGTGCGTAAATCATTGTGAAACACTTCGGTCGGCTCGCTGGTGTCTGGTCGATAGGCCAGATAAAGCGGCGGCAGTGCACTGACCTCCAGGGACGTGTATCGACCGCATTCATAGCCCGCAATCTGCTCCATTGCCTGCTTGCTGAAGTCCATCTGCACCAGCCCTTCATAGATCTGTATGACCCTGTCCTGCAACCCACCGGCGATCCCGAGTTCGTCGCGTTCAACAGACAGCACCAGTGACGGCTGTACCACCTTGTCTATCGACACGGTGTAGAACTGCATCAACGCCCTGAGCGTCGCAACAATTATCGCACTGGAACCAGCCAGCCCCACCTGTTGCGGGATAGTCGAGTCATAGCGAATGGTAAAGTTTCTTTCGTGAAGCGGTTGGGCCGTTGCATCACAGTAGTCAAAAAAACGCTTTATGGTGGCCTTAATTAACCGTACGCCGCCGTAGTAGCCGTGCCTGCCAACACTGCTGTGCAGCTCGTTGATCGACGCATAAATCGACATATCCGACGCCTGTGGCAGGATCTCCAGTTGCGGAGATTCCACAAGCCATACACTGGCGGCAAAATTCTTTACCGAAAACGCAATCGTTTTACCGTAGTAGCCATCAGAAGGGTTGCCAATTAAGCCGGCACGTGCAAATGCCTGAGTAAATATTTCTGACATATCAGTTGACACTGTCGGCGGTCAGCTGTAGCAGGCGCTCTCTGACCGCACCACCACAATGCGGATCGGCAAGTGCCGCCTCTATAAACGCCACGTAATAGGAGTCAAAGTTGCCGACATCGTAGCGTTTTTCATGCTCTGCCAGTGGCACTCCAAGCACGAGCCCGCCAGCGCGTATAACACTGCGCAAGGCATCAGTCAGCTGAATTTCACCACCAACACCCGGTGGGGTTTTTTCCAGATGGTCAAACACCGTTGGCTGACAGATATAGCGTGCTGCAATCGCAAATTGGCTCGGGGCATTATCTGCTGAAGGTTTCTCGACCAGATCGGTCAGCGTAAATGCCTCATCGCCGTCAACATAGCCCGTTTTCAGTTCAGCGACACCGTATCGATTCACCCGCGTGAGAGGCACATGCTGAAAGGCAATGACTGCATCGGCATTGTTGTCGTCAAAAACCCGTAACATCCGCTTGCATAAAGACGCCTCTGTGTTGAGTCCGATCATCGCATCGCCAAGCGCCACCACAAACGGCTGATCGCCGACGGCGTCACGCGCACACAACACCGCATGGCCTAATCCGTCCTGCTGTTGCTGCAATACGTAGCTAATTGAGGTAGCTGCCGACAGAAACCCTACGGCATCAGCAAGTTGATGCTTGTTATCATGATGCAGTAAATCAAGCAGCGCCTGATCGTGGCGAAAATGATCTTCGATGCATGCTTTCCCATCGCTGGTGATCATCACAATGTCACTGACACCGGCATCCTGCATTTCTTCAACCACATGCTGTAATACCGGTTTACGACCAAGTGGCAATAGCTCCTTGGCAATGCCTTTGGTCAGTGGCAATAACCGGGTGCCCTTGCCCGCTACCGGAATCACCGCCACGTTAACCGGCATAGTCACTCCGGAACTGATGGTTGCATTGATCACTGTTAAACAAACTGATGTCCCTCAGGTTATCTCGTATTATGTGGTTTTAATGTCGAGTTCACGTCCGGCCAAACCGACCACCGCAATCTCTATAACCGGCCCATCCGGCCATTGTCGAGGAGCGCTGACCTGCACACGATGAGTGGTACACCGGACAGTCACCGTTACGGTGGCAGCGGCGGTGTCGCGATAATCCCATGACTCACCATCGTCATAAAAAAGCTCCTGCTGAAAGCTCTGCTCACCTGGCATTGCAAATACACTGATGCAAATGCGGGTCGCATTGTGAGGCTCATTATCGGGCCAGTCAGTGGCAATCGGGATAATCGCGCCAGCACGGACAAACACCGGCAAGTCACCAAGCGCCGAGGCGACTTGTATTGTCGTCCCGCCCACATGCATAGCCACGGGGTTTAGCACGCATTCATCAGCGGGTTTCCACTGATACCACAGCGCATTACCGTCAGGCAGGTAGACACTGCGGGATATCGCACCGGCCTCCACGACAGGCGCAACCAGTACGGTCTCGCCCACCAGAAACTGGCTTTGCTCATCGATACATTGTGGATCATTGTGAAAGTAGATCAACGGTGTGATGACCGGAATACCCACGTTATGCGCACACCATGATAAATGATACAACCAAGGCAAAAAACGATAACGCAGGCGCAGATTGTCGCGCACCAGTGACGCGACTTCAGCGTGCATCCATGGTGTAGTGGCACGACTTTCCTCATCAGTGATGTTCTGTTCGCTGCCAATCACAGCACCGGGTTTCCAGGAGTTCATCACCGCACGTGGATGCAGCGCCATCATCTCCACCCAGCGGCACAGTAATTCGGCAGACGGCCGCGGCCCATCGAAGCCGCCGATATCATGGCCCACCAGCGGCATACCGGACAAACTCATCGATAGGCCGTTGGCCAGATTCCATCGCAACGTGTGCCACGAAGTTTTGTTGTCGCCACTCCAGGTTTGCGCATAGCGGGAGATACCTGCGGGTCCGGCGCGCGAAATTGTATAGGGGCGCAGCGACGGTTGCAGTTTGATGGCCGCTTCAAAGCTCGCGCGGATCATTAACAGTGCTTGCAACGGTCGAACCTGCATAGCCGGTAAACCGTGCCCAAAGCCATGCAGCGTTGCGCCTTCATTCCATAGCTCACACTCGTTGTTATCATTCCAGGTGGCACTGAAGCCCGCGCCTAAGACTTGTCTGGCCACGCCATTCTGCCACCAGTCTATGGTTTGCGGGTGTGTGAAGTCGAGGCTGGCACCGGGCCCTCCCCAGAACATCTCAATAGCAGGGTTGCCATCGGCGTCGGAGATAAAGCCGTCAAATGCGGCGACTTCGGCAAACGCCGGATGCTCCTTGAGCAGTACCGGTTTAATGTTTGCACAACTGTGTAAACCGGCACGCTGCAGCGCACTGAAAAAAGCATCCCGATCAGGGAATTTACGGGTATTCCAGGTAAATACATAACGTCTGCCATCATCGCCGGTGGTATAACCAGAGCCGGAGTGAAGGGCACTGATCGGTAGATCGCGCTGCCGGCACTGCGCGACAAAATCGAGCATCACCGCCTGAGCATTATCGGAGTCGGCATGATGCATTGAGGTAAATGCAAAGCCAGACGCCCAGCGCGGTTGCAGGTGCGGTTTTCCAACTAACCGCTGGAAACGCGGCACCACCCCGGACAACGCTGGGCCGCAAACCACATAATAGACCAGTGCATTTTCGTAGACCTCAACACTTCGATAGTGATCGTGATAGTTAGAGTGCTCAGCACCCAGATCAATAGCAAGTTCTGACAACGTGTCGTAAAACACACCGCAGTAACGATTCGCCTGATCACCGACAATTATCCATGGCACATGCTTATAGAGTGGATCAGAAGTTTCGGCATTATAGCCAAGCGCATCGGTCTGCAGACATCGAAAGCGTCTCCCGGTACGATCAAGTGCCCCGGACTTATCACCAAGCCCAAGATGACGGTGGTCAGTTGCGCGACTTTGCGCATGATGAAACTGACCGCGATCACGCAGATACCGATAGGCCCCCATAGCACGGTCCTGTACGACGGTGGTCCATTCACCGTCGACGCAATGACTCACATGCAGCGCTAATGATTGTTTCTGCAAGCGCACTTTGAGGGTCGCCGATGACAGCACCAACCCGCTATCATCTACCGCCGAGGCGGGACAGGTGAAGCCGGAATTATCCAGTCGCGGTCGGCCCTGCCAGGGTACCTCGCCCGCCGGCGCCACCATCCAGCTGTTGGCTACCGCGAAACCGGTATCAGGCACAATGGCGATGCGGCACAGCCAGCTCTCGAGTATATCCAGCCGCAGCGAATAGCCGCCGTTGAGTGTAGCCGTCGCCCCATGACCGTTCGCGGTCAGTGCAGATCGAGCCTCAATTACAGTCATTTGATAAGCCGTTGTAATAACATTTAATTGTTGAACAACACCATTGGCCCCTTACCATCGCACAGCTGACCACGGTTAGTTGGAAGCGCGCGAAATCGAGAACCCGCTGCGCGATCCCGACAGCGACGGTGCCTACCCGGTTATTTGGCAGCAGAACGCATGCGCTGAATAATATCCGCATAGCCGCGACGGTAATCCGGATAGATAAAGTCATAGCCGGTTTCAAGCAAACGACTGTTATTGCAGCGTTTGCTGCCAGCGATCCGGTTGACCGATGCGGGGTTACCACGCTGCTCTATCGCCAACCCCAAAGTATCGGCTATAAAGCGCTCCACGTCAGTGCTGGTGGCCGGACAGCAGTCTGACGCCAGATAAATCTCATCCAGACTGACACTGCGGTCCGTCAGTTCAACCAGATGTGCCAGCACGGCCGCGCAGTCCTGCACATGAATACGGTTGGTATAAGCGGTTGATATTTCCCGGCTGCCTTGTCCCGCAGCAACGCGGTTTATCATGCGCAATCGATCCGGTCCATAGATTCCACTAAATCGCACACAACAGCCAACACCGCTGGCGCGCGTCAGCGCCTCACCCTCGAGCATTACCTGGCCGTTGAAGCGCGTCGGCTCAGTGGGCGACCTTTCATCAACCTCAGTGCCATCGTTCTGATGATAAACGCCGGTTGATGATACAAAAAAGAATCGCTTCAGTGGCCATCTCGAATGGGCCAGCGCCGCCCGCACATTTGCCACGCCGTCGACATAGGCGGCGCGGTAGTCCTTTTCATTGAATGCGGCTGCAGCAAGGCTGTAAATAACGACATCGGCCTGCAGTTCAGCCAAAAACACCAGACTGGCCGGGTCACTGACATCGGCACGGTATGCCTCAATTGTCGCAGGCAACACATTGGTATTTCGGCGCACACCAACTACAGAGTGTCCGCTACGCTGCAACCGCCCGGCACAACGCACCCCGATATCTCCACAACCGATGATCACCACCTTCAAGCGCTTCAACTCCCGTGCAAAGACCCCATGATAAACCGGTTTGTCCGCCACCCCCTAACGCTGCCGGGCAACGCAAAGAACACGACACCGGCCGTTGACGCATCGTGCACCGCAACACGATACACTCTACGACTCTGTTTTTTACATCGGCAATGATTATGACCCCTCAGGAACCTGCGCAAAATGTCCTCGGCGAACCGCTGCAGCCATGTGGATTCGATCCGGACACCGGATTCTACCGCGACGGCTGCTGCAACACCGGACCTGAAGATCGTGGTTCACACACGGTCTGTGTTTCGGTCACGGATGAATTTCTAAGCTTCAGTGCTGCCCGCGGCAATGACCTCTCCACGGCCATGCCGGCCTACGGGTTTCCCGGCTTAAAAGAAGGCGATCGCTGGTGCCTGTGCGCAAGTCGCTGGATGGAATCGTATCAGGCCGGCGTTGCACCGCGGGTTTTCGTACAGAGCACCCATGAACGCGCACTCGAACTGATTCCACTGGAAGCACTGACCTCGAAGGCTGCTGATCTCAACTGACGCGTATGCCGGTGTACGGTAACGCCAATGGTAACCGGCAGGTTTATCGGGAAGCCGGTTTACACTACTGATGATCCTTAATCTTTACCGGGCGTATCCTGCGATTCAGTTGCCCTGACAGCGACACCGGACAGCCTTATCGCCTACCGCAGCATAGGGCTTAACCACGCGCTTCCACGGCCCCACCTATAATCGACTGCAACGCGGCCAGGCCTTCGGTTAACGCCGCCGGCCCGGGCTGCAGGATTACCGGTGATTTTATTTCATGCAACTGGTCGTCTGCAACGGCGCGTATAGACCCCCAGCCAGGTCGGGCAGCGACTTTGTCAGGGCGAAATTTTTTGCCACACCAGGACCCGATAATAATGTCCGGGTTAGCATCGATGACCCGCTGCGGATCGGCAATAATACGGTCCTTGCCGTGCGAGCAAAGCCCAAGCTCGGCAAAGCAATCGCGACCACCGGCAATCTGTACTAACTCCGACACCCAGCGGATCGCAGAGATCATTGGCTCATCCCATTCTTCAAAATAGACCGCCGGGGTAAAGTCCAGTTGCTTTGCCTGCTCAGATGCCCGGTGCAGCGCGTCGCTGTATTCCGACACCAGAGCCTGCCCTTTATCGGTAGCCCCGACCAGGCTTGCCAACTGCAGGATCATGTTCAGTATTTCACCCACCGACCGGTGGTTAAGCAATAGCACATTAGCACCCAGCTTAATCAGGTCGCGGGCGATATCAGCCTGCAGATCGGAAAAGCCAATAACCAGATCTGGCTGAAGATCCATAATTTTATCGATTTTCGCCGACGTAAAGGCAGAGACACGCGGTTTCTCCCGACGCGCCTGCGGGGGTCTTACCGTGAAGCCAGAGATCCCGACAATGCGATCCTGCTCACCCAGTAAATAGAGGGTTTCGGTGGTTTCCTCGGTCAGGCAAACGATGCGCTCCGGGTAATGTGCTTTGAGACGCATGAGGGAATCCTGTGGCTGGTCGGCGTAAAAGTACCGGTAGTGTACTTTTCTCAGGCACTTTTTGTTGAGGTAACCAGACTCTGCCCGCGCCGCTCAACAATAAGTTGAGCAATAAAAACAATCAACCCTGCGACCAGCGGCAACAGATAATAGACAAAGCGAAACGCCACCAGTGAGGCCACCAGCTCAGGCTTGGGGACAGTAGTCACCAGCATCATCATGCTGCCCTCAAACACACCGACTCCGCCCGGGACATTGGTGATCGCCGCCAGTGCCATGCAAATCAGATAGATACCGAGGAACGCCAGATAGCTCATATCGAAGCCTGACGGCAACAGCAGATACATAATAAATGCCGCCAGAAAAACGTCAGTAGCACCCAGCGCTACCTGCCAGAGGGCAATCGCAAAGCGTGGCAATTTTATTATCAGTGTGCCGATTCTGATCGCCGCGTCCGGCACCAGGCTCCAGCCCAGATAACTCAGTGAGCCGACAATGCAGATAACGCCAAGCACTTTGATCGACAGGCCGATCGACAAGCCGGGAATCGAGATATTCTGCAACACACTGGCAGGCTCGGTGACCAACACCACCCCCAACAGCAGGCTGCCACCGACAAAGTAGGTCACCACACAAAACACCACCACGCCAGTGATGCGCGCCGGATCAAGCCCCGCAAGACTGTAACCGCGGTAGCGGATAGCTCCGCCCGACAAGGCGGCAAAGCCAACATTGTGACCTATCGCCGAGGCACTGAACGCGGTTGGTACCATACGCCCCCAGGTCATTGGGAAGCCTACGTGCTTTAACGCCAGATAGTCGTACAGCGTAATGAGAATATAACTGCACGCTGTCAGCGCAATAGCAAGTGCCGCCGGAAAAACACCGATCAGGCTCAGATGCAATTTAACGTCTTCCATGCTGACGCCGTGCAAACTGCGATAAACCACGGCAAGCGCTGCCACAAAGACAATCAGTGAAAGCATGCCCGGCACCCAGGGATGCTTAAGGAGATAGAGGATTCGACGCCCGGCCTGTGTCGCCGATGCGTCTGAGTTATTCACTGACATTCTTGAAACTTCTGCCCGCCTGTTTTTTATTCGAATTATTAGTGTGCAGCCCGCAAGTCTAGCTTGTTTTGTCGCAGGTTTTCACACATTTATCACTACCGGGATCCCCGATCACCGGGGTACGGCACCTGCTGCGCGCCCCTGTCACTCCACTGCCAATGCACCCACCATCAACAGTCGGTTGAGCTACAATCCTTGGCGATCAATCAATTAGCGCCTCGACGGCGCAAGGCGAATGCGCAGATGAGTGACAAAATCCAGGTCTCGAAGCCTCTTGTGGTATTGCATGGCGACGAAATGGCACAGGTTGCCTTCGAGAAGATCCTGCAACAATTTGTCCATGACAAACTGAATATCGACCTGATCGAGATTGACCTTACCGCAGAAAACCGCCTGCTCAGCAATGGACAAGCGGTGATGGACGCCATTTCCGCGCTGAAGAAGTACGGCGTCGGCATCAAGAATGCCGGCATGACCGTCAATCGAGAGCAACTCGACGAACTCCTTGCGAAACACCCGACCATCAAAGAGAACCGACTCGACCGCCTGGCCACCAAATCTCCCAACGGTGCGATAAGAAAGGGCATTGGCGGCAATATCACGCGTGAGGACATTAAATTCCGCAATATTCAAGTCACTAAACCCGAGTGGATTGATCGCGATATCGTCGTTGATACCATGGACACCGGCGGTATCAAAGACAGTTTTAACATGCTCGCCAACGCCACCGGAGTGGCTAAACTGATGTTTGTCGGCAGCAGCGGCGATCCGGTTGAATTGCATCGCCGCACGCTGAACCTTGGCGACCCCTGGCTACTGGCCAGCAATGATCTGGACGCCGTTAAATCCTGGGCCCACCGTTTTTTTCAACGCGCCATCGAGGAAAAAAGAGACATCTATCTGGGCCTGAAAGATACCGTCATACCGGGCTACGACGGCGTCATGCGCGAGACCATCGAAGCGATTTACGAAACCGACTATCGCGACGTCATCGAGCAACTGGGCTTGAGCTACCACTACGAGCTGATCGACGCACAGGCAGCCCGCATTGTGGCCAACCCTCCGGAGCGAGCCCTGTGGGGGGTCCCCGATAATACCTCCGGTCGCAAACTTTTAAAGCTGGTCAACAGCCTCAAGGAGTTTGGCATGCCAACACGCAAAAGCCATGTTTCTATATCCCGCATGAGCGCTGGTGGGGGCGACCAGTACGGCAGCTTCAATTTACCGATGACAGAAGACGGACTGCTCAAAGTCATTGTCGATGGCGAAGAAAAACACGCACGCCCGGTGAAAAAAGGCGACCCGGTGCTGTTTATGTCGAATGATCGCGCTGCCATCAAAGACTGGGTCAGCCAGGTGTTCCGGGACGCCTCTCACAACGACAAAGAGGTTTATTTCGGACTCAAACGCGAATACATGGAATACGACGATGTGTTCAGTATTGTGATCGCTGAAGTGCGACGCGAGCTGGCGCGTGCCGACACCCCGCCACCGTCGTTCATGATTATGCGCCCCTCCAGCCAGCTCACCAAGATGATCACCGACCCACCACGCAATGCGCTGTATCCGGCTCAGAACCTTGATGGCGATATTTTTTCAGATATCTCAGCGGCGCTTGGCGGCAGTCTGGCTACAGCAAGCTCTATTATCGAGAGTAAAGACGGCACCATGCTTTATGAAGCACCACACGGCACCGCACACGATCTGTATCTGCAATACCAGCAAAGCAACGGTGAGGTGGCGCTGTTTAATTCGTCAGCGCTGATTTATGCACTGGCCAATGCCCTGGAAGAATTATCCAGGCGCGATGCAAACGACGCGCTGCTGGACTACGCACGGGCGCTGAAGAAAGCGCTGATCGACACCGTCGACCAAGGCATTATTACCGGTGATATCAAGGGTAAAACCACCGACCCGGAACAGGAAACCATTGTCGATATGACAGGCTTTCTCGATGCGGTCGCCAACAACCTGGACACACACTGACGCGCACACCTATGACGGTCGCGGCAGCTGTTTGCGCTGTTCGCGGCCACTGTGACACATTTCAAACTGCCTTGTTACACCCTGTTACATACTGATACGTCACTGCAAAGCCTGTACGCCCATTCTGGCCGACACTATGTTTGCCATATGGCGAAACCCAAACAGGAAAAAAAACCAGTGAAAAAATCAACCAAAATAATCACCGCCGTTGTTCTTACTCTCGGTATTGCCGGCGGCGCCGCCGCTCTCGGCAAACACCACTACGGCGATCCATCAAAGCGCGCTCAACATATGATGAATTATGTCGGTGACGAGCTCAATCTTGACAGCACTCAGTTACAGGCACTGAGCGTACTGAAAGACCAGCTGCTGAGTGCCAGGGAAACCATGCACTCTCAAATGAAGAACGCGCACTCACAAGCGGAAACCCTGCTCTCTGCAGACACATTCGACAAAGCCAAAGCATTGGAAATGGTGACTGCAAAAACTGCCGCCGTTGACCAGGCCGCCCCGGAAGTCGTCACCGCACTGGGGAATTTCATGGACACCCTGAATGCCGAGCAGAAGAGTCAAGTGGCTGAATTTTTGTCCAGTCACCACAAGCGCGGCGGTCGTCACGGTCACCGATTCGGCAAACGCCACGGTGAGCAGTCAGCCGACGAATAACGATGACAGCCGGACCGGTCCCCCTGTCTAGCAGGGGGATTGCCAGCTCACCAGCCCGGTTGGCTACCGGGTTGGTGGCGGCCCGCACCGACTGACCAAACTGATTTATACTCTACAAAACACTTACTCGTGAACTGCCGATGCTGACCGTCTTACTGATCGACGACGATGAAAAACTCGCACCGCTGTTGTGCGAGTACTGCAATATGTACGACATAGCTATTCAATCAGAAACACTTCCGTCATCCGGATTACAGCGCCTGACGCAAGATTCCTTCGACGCCGTGATACTCGATGTCATGCTGCCGGAGATGGACGGTTTCGAAGTTTGCAAGCGAATAAGGCAGTTCAGCGAGGTACCGATAATCATGCTCACCGCTCGCGGTGAAGTGACGGATAGAGTCGTAGGCCTTGAACTCGGTGCCGATGATTATCTGCCCAAACCTTTTGAACCTCGCGAGCTGGTCGCCCGTCTCAACACCATAGTGAAGCGCAAGCAACCGACCGCGGTAAAACCGGCCACACTGGAATTCGACAGGCTCACGATCAACACACAGCAACGCACAGTAACGGTCGCGAACAAACTTACCGAACTCACCACAATGGAGTATCACCTGCTGTTACTACTGGCGAGCAATCCGGGGCAGGATTTCAGCCGAGATGACATCCTCAATCAACTGAAAGGCACCGAGACAGAACTGCTGAGCCGCTCGGTCGATATTCTAATCAGCCGTCTGCGCAGCAAGCTGAAACCGCTCACCCCCATCAAGACCGTCTATGGCTCCGGGTATGCATTTATTGGCGACGCTATATGAAGCATTTGCTGAGAAGCATGCGCCAGTCTCTGACAACGCGGCTGCTGTTGCTGTTTGCGGTCGCCAGTTGCCTGCTGGTGGTGTTACTGATCGTCAGCCTGGCGCACGGTTTTTCATCGCAATGGCGGTCGACTATCCGCCCGCACATCGAACAATATCTCGACTACGTCAACACCGATATCGGTTACCCGCCAAACCGCCAACGCGCCACCGAGATGGCCGCCGAGCTGCCGATCAATATATATATCCAGGGACCCGGCTCGAGCTTCTCAACCAGTGGTTCGCCGCTCGATCTGGACGATCTCGAATTCCGCCGACGCCGCCAGCGCAAATCCCATCGCCACCCTCAGCTTGATATCGGTGAGCATCGCGATCGCACCGTACTGCGCAACCAGATCGGTGACTATCAGGTCTACTACGAACTCCCGCACACACGACCACGCACACAGCACGATGGCGGTATCAGAACCGCACTGCTGGCACTGCTGAGTATTCTAGGCCTATGCTACCTCGTTCTGCGGCGGATGCTCAGACCGGTACAGGACATCCAAAAAGCCGTCGGTCAGATGGGCGCCGGACAACTCGATACCCGGGTGCCGGTGCGCGCTAACAACGACCTCGGCGCACTGGCGGGAAGCATCAACACCATGGCCAGCGATATCGAAGAAATGCTCGACGCCAAGCGACAATTACTACTCGGCGCCAGCCACGAGCTGCGCACACCGATAACGCGCGCAAAGATTGCCACACAGATGCTGCCCGAATCCGAAAATAGAAGTCGGATCGAGCAGGACTTACTCGAAATGGAATCGTTGATCTCAGGGATTCTGGAAAGCGAACGGATGAAAGGCGGTCATTCTGTTCTAACGCTCACACCCACGCAGCTCCCCGACCTGGTGCACTCGGTCTTGCAGGAAATGCAGGCCCCTGAAGTCAGTACCGATTTTGCCACCGGTCTTGCTGCGGTAAGCATTGATGAAACACGTATCCGACTACTGCTGCGCAACCTGATCAGCAATGCACTTACCCATAGCGATGCCAATGCACCACCCCCGGTCGTGCGGTTAAGTGCAACGGCCACCCACACCACCATTAGCGTCAGTGATCAGGGCGCAGGTATTCCGGCAACAGAGATCGAAAAAATAACCGCGCCGTTCTATCGCACAGACCAATCGCGTACACGCGCTACCGGTGGTTTTGGCCTTGGCTTGCATCTCTGCGACCTTATTGTAAAAGCACACGGCGGACACCTGCAGATAGACAGTATCGAAGGCACTGGCACCACGGTCAGCGCAATCCTGCCATTGCAACAGAGCAGCTCCTAGAACGTCGAGTGCTGACATAGCGCGTGGCAACAACGGGCACTGACGAACGCAAATCCCCGGCACAATCGTAGGCAGTGTAAAAAGAACGCGACGCCGGCATTGGGCGCCTGGCAAGTAGTCAACACCATTAAACCGGCCTGGGCCGCGACCCGTTAATCTGTAAGGGCCCAAAAAGAAACCTTGAAATGCAGGCAGGTTTCAACGCAGGGTGTATGACATAATCGGGTACACTCCACTGCCTTTTTACACCATGACGGACAGTTTCGATTACATTATTGTCGGTGCCGGATCTGCCGGTGCGGTTCTCGCTAACCGACTGTCAGCTAACCCCGCTCACCGGGTTTTGCTGTTGGAAGCCGGCCCCAAAGACCGCAATCCGTGGATTCATATTCCAATCGGCTACTACCGCAACATCAATCACAAGGTACTGAGCTGGAACTATCAGACAGTACCGGAAGAAAAAACCGGCAATCGCAGTATCTCCTGGCCACGTGGACGAACACTCGGTGGCACCAGCGCGATAAACGGCCTGTTGTACATTCGTGGTCAGCGGGAAGACTTTCAGCACTGGCAGCAACTGGGCAACCGTTGCTGGGGGTGGGAAGATGTTCTGCCCCACTTTAAAACCGCCGAAGACCAGGTGAATGGCAGTAGTGAACTGCACGGTGCCGGTGGGCCCTTGTCCGTTACTGACTGTATGCGCAGCGAACTGGCAGACGCCTACCTGGGCGCTTGTGAAGAATCACAAATTCGCCGCAACGACGATTTCAATGGCGAGCAACAAGAAGGTGCCGGTTACTTTCAACTAACGGCAACACGCAAGGGCCGCCGTGCCAGTACCGCTGTCGCCTACCTGCATCCGATCAGATCACGCAGGAATCTGGTCATTAAAACATCGGCGATGGCGCTTAAAATTCTGTTCGACGGAAACCGTGCCGCCGGGATCAGGTACCAGCAGAACAACAACACCCATGAAGCTGTCACCCGTGGCGAAGTCATTGTCTGTGGCGGTGCGGTAAATTCACCACAGCTGCTACAGCTCTCGGGGGTCGGCCCCTCCGAACTGTTACGCAGCCATTCTATAGAAGTGGTGCACGATCTCCCCGGCGTCGGCCGGAACCTGCAGGATCACTATCAACTCAGAGTGGTTTATGAGTGCACCAAACCCATCACAATTAACGACGTCGGTAACAGTGTCGCCAACAAACTGAAAGCAGGTATTCACTACGCATTGACCGGCAAGGGGCCATTGTCTATCGGCGCCGGACAAGCCGGGGTATTTACCCGCACCCGGCAGGATCTGGCATCACCGGATATCCAGCTGCACTTTATTCCTTTTAGTGCCGCGGGCCCAAAAGAGGGACTGCACAAGTTTTCCGGGTTTACCGTTTCGGTCTGCCAGCTTCGACCCGAGAGCCGCGGCACGATCAATATAGTGTCGAACAATGCGATGGATCACCCGGCTATTGCACCCAACTATCTCGATACTCCCCTCGATGAGCAAACAATGCTCGATGGCGTCAACATCATTAGAAAAATAGCCGCGGCACCGTCAATACAACCATATATCAAGCGCGAGGTCATACCCGGCCCTGACGTATCGACGGATCACCAGATACTCGAGCACATACGCCTGAACGGCTACACTATTTACCACCCGTCAGGCACGTGCAAAATGGGCAGCGACCCCATGGCCGTTGTCGATGAGTCACTACGGGTACACGGCGTTACCGGGTTGCGCGTTGCCGATGCGTCGATCATGCCCACTGTGCTCTCCGGCAATACCAACGCAGGCTGCATCATGATAGGCGAGAAACTCGCACACATGATCTGTAGCGAGCAGACACCATAGCGCCACTGAACAACGTCTGCTAGTAGCCGCTCCGCCCCCTGGACTTCTATCAGCACGCGTCGGAATACTTATTACCAATAACAGCCTCAGTCAGCCACTACTCAAAGATCCCAACTTCCGGAGCTACTACACCGGTGTCTGGTTTTCTACCAGTGGTTTCTGGATTCTCAAGGTAGCGATAGGCTGGGCCGCCTGGGAGTTATCGCACTCAGCCTACTGGACAGGCCTGGTTGCCGCAGCCTACCTGGCACCGGCGTTTGTACTCTCACCGGCGTTTGGAGTGATGGCTGATCGCATGCGGCTAAAACGCGGTGTGCAGTGTCTCATCTCAATGCAAATTACGCTGGGCCTGCTGCTGGCACTTACGTCATACACGCAATGGCTGACGATAGAGCGCCTGGCTGGCTTTGCATTGCTGTTTGGCACCTTGTCAGCCGCCTATCACCCGATGCGATTAACTATCGTCGGTCGACTGGTCGCACGCGACAGAATACCCGCGACGGTAGGACTGAATGCAATTGCCTTCAATACCGCCCGCATCATAGGCCCGGCACTGGCAGGGGTACTGCTGGCAAGCTACGGCACTACGGCCACACTGTTTTTCGGAGCCATACTCTATCTACCCTATCTGCTGCTTTTTCACTCCGTATCATTGCGCCAGCGGACAGCCTCGACATCCGACGGTAAACCCTGGTTTTTTGCCTTTGCTGAAGGCTTGAAATACGCCTCCCGACTACCGGTAATGGGTCCCGTTTTACTGCTGACTATCGTCAACGGCAGCGTTGGCCGATCATTGTTTGAAATTCTCCCCGCCGTCGTCGGCGACCTGCTGCACGCAGATGCGACCACGCTGGCAACACTGACTGCCGCCGCAGGTGCCGGCGCGGTGCTCGCGGGCTTCGCCGCGACTCAATCTAAACTTAGCGCCAGAACGCAGATGATCACGGTAATCAGTGCCCTGCTCACCTGCTGCCTGACCACCTTGCTAATCAGTCTCTATACGACCACGGGGCTGGTAACCGTGCTTTGTCTTGTGGCCGGGTTCAGCACCACCTTCGTCGGGGTTTCGTCGCAAACGCTGTTACAGCTGGCACTGGCCGATGAATTTCGCGGGCGCGTGATGAGTTTATGGACGATGGTCAGCTTCGGCGCACCGGCGCTGGGAGCACTGTTGATCGGATTGTTCGCAGACCGCATCGGCCTTGACACCGCGCTGGCCGCCGCAGCCGCCACGGGTGCCCTGGCCTGCCTTGCCACCACACCACAGGCAGTATCACGATCAACCCGGCATCTCTGATCAACGCACAACCTAATCAACCAGCAAATCAATTACCCGGTCGATACTATCGTACACCCGATGGCCAAGCGTCAGCAGCTCGGCATCAGGCTGCAGTTGATCCGGAATCTGCACCACTTGCATCCCGGCGGCAACCGCTGCTCTGACGCCATTGGGGGAGTCTTCCATCGCGACGCAATGCGACGGTGCTATATCCAGTGCGTTCGCGGCACGCAGGTAAATATCAGGCGCGGGTTTACTGTTGGCAACCTGATCACCGCCGATCAATGACTGAAAGTTGTCTAGCAAACCGCTTCGGCGCAGTTTGTCCGTGGCCATCTCTGTGCCCGTCGAGGTTGCCACTGCCGCTGGAATGTTGCGAGCCGCCAGCGCTGCCAGCAATGCCTCCACACCGGGTTTGACCGGTACTGGCTCGCGATGAATTTTTTCATTGTACGAGACTGTCCAGTCAGCCATAAACCGCACTGGATCGGCACGTCCATGCAATGCCTCGGCAACAATCGCATTGATCGCTTTACTGTTCATGCCAATAACGCGCAGATACACCTGTCGCATATCGTCAAGCCGGTAGTCCTGAGCCAGTTCCATAAAAGTCTCAAGCGCAAGCCGCTCGCTGTCTATCAGCAAACCATCCATATCAAAAATAGCGGCTTTTATGGTCACAGGGGTTTTACTATTCACTTGGGAAATCGGCATAGACACTATTGTTTTTCAGTAGAGCGGCACGAAAACAACGGCCGGACAATTGTGGTGTAAGAACCTCAACTCACAGATAAGCCACACACACACCGTGCCGCTCACAGGCGCTCACCACAAAGGGCACAATCAGGCTTGCTCTGCGACTTTCTCTATTGCTGTTTCACGCAGTCGGTACTTCTGTATTTTGCCGGTCACGGTCATTGGAAACTCATCCACGATCAGGACGTAGCGTGGCACCTTAAAGTGGGCAATACTACCACTGCAGTAAGCTCGTATAGAGTCCTCTGTGGGCGATTGCCCTTCCACCGCCCGAACAAAAGCGCACACCACTTCGCCGTACTTCTCATCCGGTATCCCGACCACCTGTACATCGGCCACCTCCGGCGAGGTAAACAGAAAGTCCTCAATCTCGCGCGGCGAAATATTTTCACCACCGCGTATAATCAGATCTTTAATGCGACCGGTAATATCAACATAACCGTCTTCGTCCATCACAGCGACATCGCCGGTATGCATCCAGCCATCTGCATCTATAGCCCCTGCTGTTTTTTCCGCATCGTCCCAATAGCCTTGCATCACCGAATAACCCCGGGTCTGAAACTCACCACTCTCGCCGCGCGGAACCGTCTCATTGGTATCAGGGTTGGCGATCCGTATCTCCACATGCGGGTGCACTCGCCCGACGCTGCTGGTACGGTGCAGTAAGGAATCATCAGCGGCCGTCTGGGTAGACACCGGCGAGGTTTCTGTCATGCCATAACAGATAGTGACACCGTCCATGTGCATGCGATCAATCACCTGTTTCATCACCTCAATCGGGCATATCGACCCCGCCATAATTCCGGTACGCAAGGAGCTTAGATCAAACGAGTCAAAATCCGCTTGCGATAGCTGTGCAATAAACATTGTTGGTACACCATACAGGCTAGTGCAGCGTTCCTCTGCAACAGTCTCCAACACCGAGCGCGGGTCAAAAGCCTCGGCAGGAAACACCATGCATGCACCATGTGTGGTAGATCCTAGATTGCCCATAACCATACCAAAGCAATGGTATAGCGGCACCGGAATGCACACGCGATCTTCGCAGGTATAACCACAGCCCTCTGCAGTGAAATAGCCGTTATTTAAGATATTGCGATGAGTGAGCGTTGCTCCTTTCGGTAGACCGGTAGTACCGGATGTATATTGGATATTTATCGCATCTGTATTGGCAAGTGACGCCGCGCGCGCCGTGACTTCGGACGGATCTATTTTTTCACCCGCTTCAAGCAATGCGTCCCACGAGGAATCCGAAAAAAAGACCGCATGCTCAAGGGCTGGTAGTTCGGCACTGACTTCAGCTACCTGCGCCGCATAGTCGCTTGACTTAAACTGAGTAGCAGCGGCAATCATTTTAGCGCCACTTTGTTGCAACACATATTTGAGCTCAACGGTCCGGTAGGCCGGGTTTACGCACACCATAATCGCCCCGATACGGGCGGTAGCATACTGAATCAGCACCCATTCAATACAGTTGGGGGCCCACAGTGCCACCCGGTCACCGCACTCGATGCCAACCGCCATCAAGCCTCTGGCTACTTTGTCTATTTGCCGGTTAAGCTCGGCGTAGGTCCAGCGAATCGACTGATGACGCACCACAATCGCGTCTCGATCCGGGTACTGCTGCACGGTGCGCTGAAAGTTCTCATCGATGGTATCCTCAAGTAGCGCAGGCGTTGTCAGCCCCTGTGCAATCGATAGTTGTGCCATTTGTCAGGTCCAGTCGTTCAATGCGATCATACTCGCACAGGCCCTGTCGTGATTCCAGCATCCGCCGCCCTGCTTCAGACCGGACTCAGCCAGGCTCAACAGTGCAACACCTGAACTCTTTCCCGGGCCCTGATGCTATAGTCATCGCACCGGGCACGACTCATCAGACACTCCTGCGCTGACACCGCTCCCCTATGAATTCAAAGAACCCATCCGGCATGCGACTACCCATTTATTTTATTTTTCTCACCGTTGTACTCGATTCAATGGGAATCGGCATTATCATGCCGGTAATGCCTGATCTCATTGTCGAAGTGGGTAATATTGATCTAAGCCAGGCGGCTATGTGGGGCGGAATTCTGACCACGGCATTCGCTGTTAATCAGTTTCTGTTCTCTCCGACACTGGGGAGTTTATCTGATGCTTACGGCCGGCGGCCGGTGCTGCTGTTATCACTATTTGTGATGGCGCTGGACTACCTCGTGATGGGCCTGGCTCACGCCATGTGGCTACTGCTGATAGGTCGAATTGTCGGCGGTATCACCGCCGCGACCCAGTCCACCGCCAGCGCCTACATGGCTGATATCTCCAGTGAAGCCGACAAAGCAAAAAACTTCGGCATGCTGGGTGCCGCCTTCGGTGTGGGGTTTATTCTCGGCCCGATGCTCGGCGGCATACTGTCGGAGTTCGGCTCCAGGGCGCCATTTTATGCCGCCGCCACACTGGCTCTGCTAAATATGTTGTTTGGCTACTTTGTACTTCCTGAAACCGTCACCAAAGCGATGCGCAGACCCTTTGACTGGCGTCGCGCCAATCCCTTTGGCGCACTTCGTCAAATGAAAAAACAGACCGCGTTACTGCCGGTTATCGCGGTGTTTTTTTTACTGAATCTGGCGGTGTTTGTCTATCCGGCGGTGTGGGCTTACTTTGGCCGTGCTCAGTTTAACTGGGATGCACGAATGGTCGGAGTGTCACTGGCATGCTACGGCTTCGGTATGGCAATCGTCCAGGGCTTTCTGATCCGCCCCATTCTGGCCAGGCTGGGTGAAACACGAACTGCGCTGTTCGGTATGTGCATTCACTTGTTGTCGTTTCTCATTTATCCATTTATGACCGAGACCTGGCATGTGTTCGCCGCTTTGCCAATTAATGTATTCGGCGCACTGTGTGTTCCAGCGCTACAGGGGTTGATGAGTAACCGGGTCGCAAAAGATGCCCAGGGGGAGTTGCAGGGAGCGCTTGGATCTACCGTCGCACTGGCCACGATCTTCAGCCCGCTGATCATGACGCAGGTATTCAAATACTTCACTGGCGACAACGCACCGGTTTACTTACCGGCAGCTCCGTTTCTACTCTCGGCGCTCGCGGTCGTTGTTGCCATTACGGTCTTCAATCGCTGGCGGCGCACTAATTAGTGCCCATCCAGAAACAAGCGCTACTGCGTACCACTCAGGCACGCAATCTTTTGCCGATCACAGGTAGTTACTTAAGAACAACTAAACGCCTACCTGTGGTAGGCAAAATCTCACGCACCTGAATGATCCTCGCGACACCCTGTTTCTAGATAGGCACTAATTAATGCCCCTGGCATGGCACGGCGTTGATCTAACAAACCGCCATGTCGCACATCTGACGACCATGTGATCAACGCCTCTGATCACCCTAGATAAGCCTGCCTGCCGTAGTCAGGGTACAGAGCAACGCACCTTCAACTGGTATCTTCAGGTACCGGTATCGCGCCATTCGTCCTCCTCATCAGCCGGTACTTCAATAAACTGCGACAACACCTTAAAGAGAGTTTCCGGCTGGATCGGTTTAGTGACATAGTCATTCATCCCTGCATCGAGACAAGCTTCTCTGTCGCCTTTCAACGCATTTGCCGTCAACGCAACAATAGGCACGCCGTCACCAGCATCAACGCCGCGCTCTTGTTCGAGCTTACGCACTTTGCGAGTGGCTTCAAATCCGTCCAGCACTGGCATCTGGCAATCCATCAAGACAAGATCAACACCCCCTTTTAAAATACGCGCAGCCCCCTCTTCACCATCATTGGCAACCTCAACGGTATAGTTTGCCTGCATGAGAATTTCCGTGGCGACAATCTGGTTGATCGGATTGTCCTCAACCACCAGGATGGTAATATCACTTTGCGGTGGCGCTACGCTCTTTTCTTTGATCGGTGTAACCGGGGCCTTCTTTTTTGCCAACTTCTTTTTAGTGACTTTTTTATTCGCTACCACCGGGCTATCTGCGGTTTTCGATTTAGCACCCGGCATCGCTGCTGCTTTGGACTTTGACCGAACCCTGGTTTTAGTTTTAGCCTTCGCTTTGGCTTTAGCCTTCGCTTTGGCCTTGCTCTTCGGCTTTTCTCCAGCGGGTAACAGCTTGTCAGCCAAAGCCGTGGATATAGAATCGAACAGCCGGGACGCACGTACCGGTTTCACCAGCAGGGTGTCGAAATTCTCCATTCCGGCGTCGTTGTTACCAACCTGATCAATGGAAGTCAGCATAATGAGTTTAAGTTGATCACCCCTGGCTGTCGCACGCAGTTTCCGGGCGAGCTCAATACCATCCATCTCCGGCATATGATAATCGAGCAGCAACAGCTCATAGGGCTGATCATCCTCGGTAAGGCTGTCGAGTAACGCCAGCGCTTTCGCACCACTGTTGGCGCAATCAATCTGCAATCCAAACGGGCTCAGCAGCTCGGACATTAATTCGAGGTTCACCGGATGATCGTCGACCACCATCACCCGCGTACCGGCAACAGATGCGGGCAGGCAATCACGCGAGGCAGACTTCGCCTTCGCTACCGGCAGCTTCAGTCTGATCGAAAAGACAGACCCTTTTCCAATTTCGCTGCTCACATCAACCACACCATCCATCAGTGTGATCAATTGCCTGCTAATGGTCAGGCCGAGTCCGGTACCACCATACTTGCGTGTAGTTGATGCATCCGCCTGAGTAAAAGACTTGAACAGCTTGCTGAGATTTTCTTTACTAATGCCACAGCCACTGTCGGCCACAGAGATTTCGATCTCAGCCATGTCCTCGTCGACCTGCAAGCACACAGCTTTCATCGAAACAAACCCGGCGTCGGTGAATTTGACAGCATTACCCATCAGGTTGATCAATACCTGGCGCAGGCGCTCGGGGTCGCCGATCACCCAATCCGGAGTGGAAGGCTGAATGTTACCAATCAATTCTATATTTTTACTGGCCGCCTGAGAGGCAAAAATATCGACAACGTCGGCCAGCAGGTCGCGAAGCGGGAAATCGACACTGTCGAGCTCCATTTTTCCAGCTTCAATCTTTGAGAAATCAAGTATATCGTTGATCACACTCAGCAGACTTTGCGCAGAATTTTGTGCAATATCTATATATCGGCGCTGAATACTTTCAAGCTCCGATCGCGACAACAGCTCAAGCATACCCGTGACACCGTTAAGCGGTGTACGTATCTCATGACTCATGTTGGCAAGGAACTGACTTTTCGCTTTGTTGGCCGCTTCTGCCGAGTCCCTGTCTACCTTTAATTGTTCGTTTTCACGACGCTCTGACAAATCTAAAAACGAGGCCAGATAACAAGCCGGCTGATCACCCGTGGACTGAATGCTATGGACAGAGCAAATCACATAACCGGTTTTACCGTCGCATTGCCGCTCAAATTCAAGGTCCACATCGACCACCTGGCCGCGGCGTTTCAGGTTTTCGATCAGTTCGCCATGCACTGCGGTATCAACGAAGCCGAGCTCACTCATATACTTGCCAATCGACAACATCAGTCTCTCCACCGAAACAAAACCCAGCATGTTCGCGGCGGCAGGGTTTGCCTGCAGCACATTGCCATCCAAATCCAGTTGTACTATTCCTTCACTGGTATTTTCAAAGATAAACTGAAAGTGCGAAGCTTCTTTAAGTTGCTTATAGGCTTCTTCACGGGTTTGCATCTCCAGCCGCACCCGGTCCAGCACCCGGTTATATTCAGAGGCAATCTGGCCGACTTCAGTATGCACATCCACCTTCACGGTACGGGTAAAATCACCATCGCGGCTCTGATCAGACATCTCCACCAGAAGATCATGAATTTCAGTAGAAGCACTGTGCTCCGACACATTTAAACCGCGACGTTCATCGCGGGCTGAGACTCGCAACGGCACTACTTTATTTATTATTACCAGCGCTGCATAGCCGCCACCGAATGCCCACAACCCGACTGCCGCGATACCGATCAGCTGAATACCAAACTGCTCAAAAGCACCTCGACCGAAGGGAAATTGACTGCTATCACCTAACAAAGCCAGCAGCAGCACACCAGCACACCCCGCGGCTCCATGCACCGGAAATGCACCAATGACATCATCAATTTTTGCACGTTCGAGCGCCACCGTTGCACCTTGCGCAACCATAGCGGCTATCACACCTACGATGATGGAATCTACTACCGTAAACAAATGTGCACCAGCGGTAATACCCACCAGTCCGGCAAGTGTGCCATTCAGTACACCAGCGATATCCGGCTTGCCGGTTCGATATAGAAACCACAGGATCAATGTCAGGCCGCCGGCCACCGCGGCCATCGCGGTATTAACCACGATTACCGGAATGCTCTCCGCGTAGCCAATCGCGCTACCACCATTAAATCCAAACCAGCCAAACCACAGCAAAATGACGCCGACAGTTGCCATCGGATAGTTACTGCCTTTCAACGGTGAGGCATTGCCTGCCTGATCGTCTTCCTCACTAAAACGCCCGATGCGCGGCCCAACCACTAACACTGCCGCCAACGCCAGCAATCCACCCAGCATGTGCACCGCAGCACCACCGGCGAAATCAATAAACCCCAGTTCGCTAAGCCAACCAGACGTGGTCCCCTGCAAAATCCCACCCCATATCCAGTGGCCTGCCACCGGATACATCACACCAGCGATCAACACAGTAATAGCAAGATACGCAGAATAGCGGGTACGCTCTGCCAACGCGCCACCGACGATGGTGGTTGCTGCACCACAGAACATCAACTGAAACAGAAACCAGGCCCCTGCGCCGTCGACGTGATCGAAGAAAAAGCCGCTGCTGCCAAAAAAGCCGTAGCGGGTTTCTCCGTACATCAGCGCAAAGCCTATCGCCCAGTAGGTGAGTGCAGCCAGGCAGAAATCCGATAAGTTTTTGAACGCAACATTGATACTGTTTTTAGCCCGAACCAGACCGGTCTCGAGCAGACAGAATCCCGCCTGCATTAACATGACAAGAAAAGCGCAGAATAAAATCCACGTTGTATCAAGTTGAGAAAGAGAGTGCATAAGGCTGCCTTGAGGTGCAGGCGCTCATACGGCGCAGGCATTGTACCAACATGGTAGAAACACCTCGGTGCCTTGCCGGTAATGCACCGCAACGTGCTCTTTTTCACAGAAAAAAGCTGTCCTATCAACAACCCGGTAAAGGCGGGCCGGCAGGTTTACGCTGCATTCACGCAACCCGCAGTTCACCGTCACAGCGTGTTCACGAGCGGCGGGCTAACGTAACGACCCAGTAGCCTTATCCCTTCAAAAACTCAGAGATTGAAAACTATGCTGCCTCTACTACGCCTGTTAACTGTCGGTACCGCTTTGATCGGACTGGCCGCCTGCACCACCAAACCTATGCAAAAACTGCCGGACAGCAAGGCAAACGCCAGTAAAATGGCAATTGATGCGCCGGCGAGCGATATCGTTGATACTGCAATTTCTGCCGGTGGCTTTAACACTCTGGTCGCCGCAGTCGCCGCGGCAGATCTGGTCGATACATTGAAAAGCAACGGCCCGTTCACCGTATTCGCCCCTACCGACAAAGCCTTCGCAACATTGCCCGAAGGTACGCTTGAATCGTTGTTAAAGCCTGAAAACAAGGAAAAACTACAAGCTATACTGACCTACCATGTGCTGCCAGGCAAAGTTCTGGCGGCGGATATATCAGGTAAAAGGCTCGACGCCACCACCGTCAACGGACAAACCGTCAGTGTCGATGGCAACAATGGCGTACGCATCAACAACGCCACTGTGATCAGCGCTGATATAAAGACCAGCAACGGTGTCATTCACGTGATCGATTCAGTGCTGCTGCCGTAGCTTCCGTGGGCAGAACTCTGCCGTCCGATGGTCGGTAGAGTTTTGTTATCACGGCGCGCGGGTATGGTCAAACACCAGGGCGTCGCGCTTCTCACTGGATATATTCGGGCAATCTAGAAATTGACTGACCAGCCCTTTGCACTGCATGCCGATTTTTTCAAGTACCCTAGCCGAACCGACGTTGTCGGCTGCACACACCGCCACCACTCGCTCGACCTGTGGCGCTGAGCTGACCTCCTTCAGAACCAATGCGGCGGCCTCCGTCGCCAGCCCGTATCCCCAACACTGACGTTCCAGCAGAAAGCCCAGATCCGCTACCTCGTGCTGCATCCGGCAGGCAATACTACCGATCACGCAGTGGCTGCCACTCAGTGTGATCACCCAGTAAAACTCTTCACCACTGCACCACTTGCTGCCATAGCTGGAAAAGTCATGTCGAAATTGTTCCGGATCACGGCAGGCTGGCCAATTGAGCCACCGCGTTACCTCCGGGTCGGAGCAATAGCGGTAGACTGCATCAGCGTCGCCAGATTGCGGGCGTCGCAGCAATAGACGCTCAGACGTCAGCTGTTCGGCAGGTATCACCGCCGGCGTACCCTGGTTGCATTATCTGCACGCATCGCTGGTGGTCGTCAGGCAGGGCCACCGACTCGCTCCACGGAAATGACATTGCGCAACTGACGCATTTTATCCATCGCACTGACTAGTTGTTCAATACTGTTGACGCTCAGAGAGATCCGCATGTTGGCAGTCAGATCAACGGCATTAGTCAGTGTATTCATCGCTGTAACATTAACCCCTTCATTGGCAGCTATAACCGTGACATCCCGTAGCAAACCCTGCCGGTCATAGGCCACCAGATCGAGCACCACGGGGTAGTCACCGAGAGCTTCCTGCCCCCAGTCGACCTCGACCAGACGTTGCTGTTCAGCGACACGCAAATTAAGAATGTTGGTGCAGTCGTCGCGATGTACCGTGACCCCTTTTCCGCGAGTTATAAAGCCTACAATCGAATCATACGGCACTGGACTGCAGCACTGGGCCATTTGCGTAAGCAGACTTCCGACTCCGCGAACCTGAATATCATCACCGTTTTTGCGCGGCACATAGCGTCGAGGTATGCGCTCTGCGATAGGCGTGTCCGGCTCCAGCATGGCGTTTATTTCAGCGAGCAACCGATGCTGCCCGACGTCATTGCGGCCCACGGCAATATAGAATGGATCTCCACGCTCAACGCCACATTTTTCCGCCAGCATCGCGTGTGACAATTCACGGGCATTCATGCGTTTGAGCTCACGCTCAACAATTTGTCGGCCCTCTTCAAGATGCGTTTCGAGATCCCGCACATTAAACCAGGCACGTACCTTGGCTCGCGCACGACTGGTGTGCAGAAAACCCATACCCTTGCTCATCCAGTCGCGACTCGGGTTACTCAGCTTGCCAGTCAGGACCTCTACCTGATCACCATTGTTCAGCTGGTGCCCCAACTGAACAATGCGACCATTGACTTTAGCCCCCCGGCAGCGATGCCCTATCTCGGTATGCACATGATAGGCGAAGTCGAGTGGCGTGGCTTTCTGAGGGAGATCAACAATCTGGCCTTTCGGTGTAAACACATAGACCCGATCAGAGAAAACCTCTGTTTTAAAGACTTCCAGCAGAGGCTCATCATCATCACCGGAACTCTCCAGCACAGTGCGCAGGGAATTGATGCTCTTCTGCAAGCGTGTGTCTTCACTACTGCCTTCTTTGTAGCGCCAGTGCGCAGCCACCCCGAGTTCGGCGTCGGAGTTCATGTCTCGACTGCGAATCTGTACTTCAAGCGCCTTGCCCTGTGGACCGATTACCGCCGTGTGCAATGACTGATAACCGTTCTCTTTCGGATTGGCGATGTAATCATCAAACTCCCGTGGCAGATGCTGCCAGCCACTGTGTACCACACCGAGTGCGGCATAGCATTGCTGCAGATCATCTACCAGCACCCGCACTGCGCGCACATCATAAAGATCGGAGATCTCAACACGCTTGCGCTGCATTTTTTTCCAGATGGAATACAAGTGCTTTGGCCGGCCTTTAACTTCATAGTTCTGGATACCCGCCTGCCCCAGTCGCTCGGACAGCAAATCGACAAAGCTGCCAATATATATTTCACGATCCTCACGCCGCTCCTCAAGCGATTTAGCGATGCGCTTGTAGGTATCCGGCTCGAGCAGACGAAACGATAAATCTTCCAGCTGCCATTTTAGCTGGGCTACACCCAGTCGGTTGGCCAGCGGCGCATAGACATCGAGGGTTTCACGCGCTATGGCGGCCCCCTTATCGCTTTTGAGCTTTAGCATTAACTGCAGCCGCTCGACGCGAAACGCCAGCTTAATCAGCAGCGCTCGCACGTCTTCGATCATCACCAACACCAATTGTCGAACCCGCTCGGCCTGCACTTTTCCATCGGTAATGATATCGGCACCGGTCGACGTCGTGTGACTGCCGCTGGTCACAAAGCTGTTCAACCAGCGCACGCTTTCTATCAGACGACGCTGCTGTTCACTGTAGTCATTTTCGAGTTCTTCTTTCGCCACCGAGATGCGCGCGGCATGGCAGCCAAGCAGCGCTGCAATAACACAATGGCTGTCTGCGCCCAGTTCTTTCAGGTGGGCGGCAACGTGCATGGGGTCGGGCAAATTTTCATCAATGTGTCGCAGGCTCCAGACTCTGTTCACGGCGTCTGCTATAAGACGACATTGCGCAGGCGCGCAATTCTCGGAAAGGTAAGTTACCGTAGTATCTATGCTGCCAAGGCGACTGATATCGGGTTCGTAGGTGTGACGCATAATTCCGTTGTAAAAACCTGTCCTTACACAGATGACTAGAATTGCCAGACAGCAGTGTTACTGCCGGCGCTGGTTATGTACTCTGTACCTTCGTGTCTGCAGCGCGTTCAGCACTACACCTGATTGCGGATAACGGCCATTGGCGATTGCCGCAACACGGGTAATGTAGCCACCGTGCCGGCAGACCATATTCCCGCAATACCCACAAGTATCCCGCCAATCCAAAGTGTTAAGTTAAACTCGTATTGCAGTGACATGACACGCTCGACGATCACCCAGGCCAGTACGGCCGCTATGGAGGATGCCATCAAACCGGCCAATGTACCTATCAGTATAAATTCACGTGACACACTGCCTGCAAGGTAGCGACGCGATGCACCCAGCGTGCGCAGTATAGCCGCCTCCTGAAAACGCTCACGTCGACTGGCCAGTACGGCGGCGATTAACACCAGAATGCCCGCCACCAGAGTAAATCCAAAAACGTATTGTACCGCAAGTGCCGCGCGATCAAGAATGCCGGTAATGCGCTCTAGCATGGTACCTACATCCAGCACCGTAACCCCGGGGAATTGCGAAACGACATCGCGCACAAACACACCGTCAGGATCGTCGATAAACACGCTGGTCACAAAACTGGCCGGATGCCCGGACAATGCCACCGGTGTACCGACGACAAAAAAGTTAACGGCAAACGACTCCCACTGCACTTCACGCAAGTTACTGACGGTACCCGACACCTGCTTGTCTGCAATACGAAAGTGCAGTTCATCACCCAGGTTGATACCGACCTCTTCAGCAAAGTCCTGTTCCACCGAAAACTGATTTTCGGTGGTGTCGGCAGGCCACCACTGACCATCAACCACGGTGTTGTCATCACGCGGCAGCAAATGATACGACAGGTTAAAGTCGCGCTCCGACATCCGGCGCGCGCGCTCATCACTGTAACCACCTTCACCAATGCGCCGGTCGTTTATTGCCTCTAGACGTCCGCGCACCATCGGGTGCAGAGACTCGCCCTCTACACCTCGCTGTGCCAGCAATGACTGCACTTGCTCAACTTCTTCCGGCTGTATGTTGACAAGAAAATAGTTGGGCGCATTGTCCGGGATCTGACGCTGCCAGGTATTGAGTACATCAGTACGTACAATCGCCAGCAACAACAGCGCAAGCAGGCCCACACTGAACGCAGATATCTGCAGGCTGACGCTGTTAGGACGCCGTCTAATACCTTCCAGTGCCCGCCGAAGCCGTGGAGCCTGTGCACGTCCGGCCAACGCTACCAGCGCGCGCGATACCAGCCACAGTACTCCGACGACGGTGATCAGTCCGGCCACCAGCGCCAGGCCGAGTTTGATGTCGCGAGTCAGCCAGGTCAGCAACACCAGCATCGCCATCAGCGCACTGCCAATGACCAGCCAGGTGGACGGCCGGGCCACTGGCAGGTCGCGGCGCAGTACCCGCACCACCGGCGCATCTGCGGACTTGGCAATCGCCGGCAGGCAAAATCCGCCAAGGGCCAGCAACGCACAACTGATCCCGCCGACCAGCGGCAACATCGACGGTGCCGGTAATTCCGCGGCAAACCACTGCGCCAGCAGCGCTGATAATCCAAACTGGGCTAGAAACCCCACCGCACTGCCGACCAGCGACGCTACCAGCGCTATCGCCGCCAGTCGGATCAGCACAATTCGAATGACTGATTGCGAGCTTGCACCAAACGCTCTGAGCAAGGCACTGGTGTCCATGTCACGCTCGGCAATCTGCCTCGCTGCCAGCGCCACTGCTGCACCGGATAACAGCACAGCCACTGCCGCCGCGAGGCCCAGAAATCGCCTGACATTGAGCAGTGCTGATTGCACTCGAGGCCTGCCTTGCTCAACATTCTGCAGCTGCAAACTGGCATCACCCAGCTGGTCAAGCCAGCCGGCAAAATTATCAAGATCACGACTCTCGCCTGCGATCAGCATTTTGTATCTGGCGCGACTGCCTTCACCGAGCAGGCCACTGACGGGCAAGTCAGACGCCGACATCATCAGACGCGGCGCCATCTGGAATACATCACCGCCTCGATCCGGCTCAAAAGCGATGAATTCATTCACCACGACTTGCAGGTCACCCAATGCCAGCTCGTCTCCCGGGGTGACTGACAGCACCCCGGCAAGGCGAGGATCAATCCACACCTCTCCGGCGGGTGGCCCACCGATAACGCCGCGATCAACGCCATACAACTGCCGGCTTAACCGCAACTCGCCACGCAGCGGATAGGCGTCTCCGACGGCCTTCACTGAGACCAGAGCGGTGTCTCCGTCGTCGTTGAGCACCACACTCGGAAACTCGATGACATCCGTGATGGATAAACTGTTTTGCAGCGCTGTGTCGCGTACCTCCGCGGTGATCTGTTGCGGGGAGCTTACGATTGCGTCAGCCGCCAGCAGTGTGGCCGCCTGCGCCTGCATGGCACGCTCGACCCGATTGGCAAAAAAGCCAACTGAGGTAACAGCCGCTACCGCCAGTACCAGCGCCAGTGTCAGAATCAAATACTCAGACACCCGCATTTCACGGCGCAACTGTCGGAGCGCCAGCCCAACTTCAGTGCCGAATGATGTATTCACAAGATCAATTCACACTGGCCGGCTGGCACGGACAACACCGAAGCACTCACAGCAACCGGCCCTCCGCCATCGTCACCACACGGTCACAGCGCGCCGCGAGTCGTTGATCATGGGTCACCAGCACCAGCGCACAGCCGAGACTGGCGCGCATGCCAAACATTAATTCGACAATCGTGTCGCCGGTGTTCTGATCAAGATTACCGGTGGGTTCATCGGCGAACAGCACTTTAGGGTTGGTCACAAACGCCCGTGCGACGGCAACGCGCTGCTGCTCTCCGCCGGACAACTGGGAAGGCAGATGCTTCTGGCGGCTGGCGAGCCCGACACTGGCCAGTTGCTCGGCAGCACGATCGCGCGCCTGGCCAATGCCGGCCAGCTCCAAAGGCAACATCACGTTCTCAAGCGCAGTCAGACCCGGCAAAAGCTGGAACGACTGAAAGACAAAACCCACCTGACCTGCCCGCACCGCAGCGCGGCCATCTTCATCGAGCGCGTGCAACTGACTGCCGAGTAGTTCGATTTGTCCATCACTGGCTGAATCGAGCCCCGCCAACAGAGCCAGCAGAGTCGACTTGCCGGAGCCGGAGGGGCCGACCACCGCTACCGCCTCCCCGGCTGACAATGCAATATCAACCTCATCCAGTATGACCAGTTCACCTTCGGCGGTGACGACTCGCTTGGTTAGACCGCTGGCCTGTATCGTGTTCATAACGTGACAATCATGTTGTATCAATCGATCGACACAAACGCAGGTTGTGGGAGGCGAATGTGCCGGGTGCCTTGAAAAATACCGAATACACCAACATGAAGGTAAAGATGAAAATAACAAGCACCTTGAAACGCACCTTCGCTGCAGTGATTTGCCTTTGCCTCCTGCAACTGAGCCAGTCCACTGCAATAGCCGCTGAACGCAAACTACTGGTTATCGGCGACAGCCTCAGCGCTGCCTACGGCATGGCCGTGGAAGACGGCTGGGTAGCGAAGCTCGCGCATCGACTCGACGGTACGCGGCACCAGTACGTGGTCATCAATGCCAGCGTCTCCGGCGACACCACCGCCAATGGCTTAAGCAAGATGCCCTCGTTGCTCGACGAGTATCAGCCTGCCATCGTGTTGATCGAACTCGGTGGCAACGACGGCTTACGGGGTTTATCGTTGAAAAAAATGAAGCAGAACCTGATCGACATGTCGCAAATGGCGCGCGACAGTGGTGCCGCCGTTTTGATCCTCGGTATGAAGATACCCAGTAACTACGGAGCGGCCTACACGCGCTTGTTCAGCAAAACGTTTGTCACCGCCGCACAGGACAGCAATGCCGGGCTTATCCCGTTTTTTCTTGAGGGACTGGAGCGATCCATGGACTGGTTTCAGGAAGACGGCATACATCCCAATGAAAAGGCGCAGAGCATTATGCTGGACAATGTCTGGACACCACTGACGACACTGATGGATTCTATCGCGGACCATTGATCAGGTGTAAACTACCGCGGTTATTTTCAAAGCGCCGGGAAATACCGTGTCACGACGATACCTCAACAGCAACTACCAGGGGCAACAACAGCGAATAGCGCTGGTGGAAACTCAGCCAGACACTGAGCAATCAACGCCCGGGGTTCTGTTTTGTGGCGGCTTCAAATCAACTATGGAAGGCAGCAAGGCGCTGGCACTGGAACGCTTCTGTCAGCAACGCGGCGTCGCTTTTACACGCTTTGACTACTCCGGCCATGGCAGTTCCGACGGTGAGTTTATAGAGGGCAATATAGATCGCTGGTTAAGCGACACACTGAGTGTATTTGATCAGCTCGACAATGCACGCAAAACGGTTCTGGTGGGCTCGAGCATGGGGGCCTGGATTGCCACCCTTGCAGCACTGAAACGATCAGCGCAAACAGCGGGTCTGATTACAATTGCGGCCGCCCCGGACTTCACCGAGCGGCTATTGCAAAGCCGCTTATCCGACGATCAGAAAACGCTGCTGCAACGCGGCCAGACCCTGTTAATGCCAAGCGAATACGATGACGGCTCGCCCTATCCCATCAGTGGCCAGCTGATCGAGAACAGTCGCGCCCACTGCCTGCTCGATGGTCCGGTTGCTGTTGAAGTTCCGGTACGCCTGCTGCACGGCACCGCCGATACCGATGTTCCCTATGATTTATCAGTGGCGCTGATGAGTGCGATCACATCGTCAGACGCACAACTTACTCTGGTTAAAGACGGTGACCACCGATTGTCGTCTCCTCAGCACCTGATGCTGCTGGAAAACACCCTGCTGGCCCTGCTCTAGCGCGCAATCTGCGGTGCCAGCGCCAGCAGGTCGGTGAGGCTTTCTATATTAAGATCGGCGGGGGCAACATCGTCCGGGTAAACCAGCCCCCCACGATTAATCCATGCCGTTCGGCAACCCACTTGCCGTGCGCCTTCTATATCCGTGTAGGCATTATCGCCTACGTGCAGGACGGATTGCGGTGAGGCACCCAGTTCTTCACAGGCACGCAGAAATATATCTGCCGCAGGCTTAGCCGGTAGCTCAAGCGTTGCATAGAGCGCAGAGTCAAACAGGTGTTCGACACCGATTATGGCTAGATCTGCATTGCCGTTGGTTATAGAGCCAAGCCGGTAATGGAAAGATAAATCCTGCAGACCACCCAGCACCTCGTCATAAAAGGTCACTTGCTGCCGCGCCTGATGAAAGACTCTAAAGCCCTCTTCGGTGCGCGATTCGTCACCACCGTACTGTACCAGCAATTGCCGCGTTGCCTCCCGCCGCCATTCGCTGACATCAGTTGCCAGCTCCGGTCGGGAGTCGAGCATCGCGCCACGCATGGCCCGCAAAGCTTGTGCATCATTGTCCTCAAGGGCCGCCGGACAAATTTGTGAGAGCCACTCGATATAGACCGATTCCGCGTGTGAAATAACCGGATCGCATGGCCACAGCGTGTCATCCAGATCGAAGGTGATGGCGTTGATACCCATCTGCGCAAGATTCATTGTTGTATTTCCATGTAGACGCCAGAAAACTTCATATAAACTGGAAACCCCCTTAGGAGTATGTCACGGTGAACTTTTTTTCTGCCTTTGTAATTGCCTGGCTTGTGCTTGCCGTGGTACTCATAGCGACGGGGGTGAAGATAGTTCGGCAGGGACGAGAATATACCGTGGAACGGTTCGGTAAATATACCCGCACCTTGCACCCCGGCCTGCATTTGATTGTGCCTTTCTTTGACCGGGTGGGCTACAAAATGAACATGATGGAGCAAGTGCATCCCGTTCCATCGCAGGATGTCATCACCAAAGACAACGCTGTAGTTCAGGTCGATGGCGTGGTCTTCTACCAGTTGCTCGACGCGGCCAAAGCCGCCTACGAAGTCAACAAACTGGAATCCGCCATTATCAACCTGGTGATGACCAACATCCGTACCGTTATGGGGTCAATGACGCTCGACGAACTGCTCTCCCACCGCGATCAAATCAACACGCGCTTACTGATGGTGGTCGAGGATGCCACCTCACCTTGGGGGGTGAAAATTAATCGCATCGAGATCAAGGATATTGCGCCCCCCAGAGATCTGGTGGACTCCATGGCCAAGCAAATGAAAGCAGAGCGCGAGAAGCGCGCCGCGGTACTCAATGCCACGGGTGAAAAAGAAGCCGAGATATTGCGTGCGGAAGGTCAAAAAGAATCCACTATTCTGCAAGCCGAAGGTCGACGCGAGGCTGCTTTTCGCGATGCAGAAGCACGCGAGCGTGAAGCACAGGCAGAGGCACGCGCCACCACATTGCTGTCAGATGCCATCGGCGAGGGTAATCAGCAGGCACTTAATTATTTTATCGCCCAGAAGTACGTTGAATCGTTGAAAGACATGGCCCTGTCGCCCAATCAGAAGACTATTTATATGCCGTTGGAGGCCAGCGGGTTAATCAGCAGTATTGGCGGCATCGCTGAGCTGGCAAAGTCAGCCATCAGCGACTCTGACAAAAAGTAGAGGCACACTAATGGAATTCGTCACCGCAACATTAACCCCGTGGCACTGGCTGACGGCTGGCGTTCTGCTGTGTGCGATTGAATTGTTTGCCCCAACCACGTTTCTCCTGTGGCCCGGAGCCGCAGCCATACTGACCGGCCTGCTGGCCTTTCTGCTGCCGTCCGTCGGTTGGCAACTTCAAGTCGCTGTGTTCGCCATTCTTGCGGTCGCAACTACGCTGGCGGGCCGGGTATTTTTCAAACGCGATGGCAAATCCGATCAACCCTCACTGAATCGACGCGGCGATACGCTCATCGGGCGGCAAGTGGCGCTTAGCGAGGCTATTGTCAACGGCGCAGGGGCAGTGATCGTAAATAACACCCGCTGGCGGGTTATCGGTCCAGACCTGCCGGCCGGGGTACAGATCAAAGTAGTAAGTCTTGAGGGCGCATCACTGTCGGTCGAAGCGGTCGCCACTGTCGGTGTAACCGACCAACCCGGTTAACCGGGCAGCAGAGTGAATTAACGGCTCACCGAAAAATCCACCACCACACAATTGCCATTGCCAACGTGGGTCATCGATTCACACAAATGCCGGGTTATCAGAAGTCCACGGCCATGGCTGCACGACGGATCGGCGCTTCGCAGCGCCACTGCCTTGTGATCAAATCCCTGACCACTGTCCTGCACAGCTATGCGCAGCAGGCGTTCAGAGATCTGCTCTGTGGTAACACGAACGGTACCGACTGTCAGTCGCTCAAGCCGCAGCAGGCGCTCCGCAACGTAGCGGTCAAAACCTCCGGGTTGATTTTTCAAATTGGAATCAAGCCGCAGCAATCCGTGGTCGATTGCATTGCTCATGAGTTCGCCGAGCACTATATGCAAACGTGGTCGATCAGTGTCCAGATCGCATTGCTCGCATATTTCTTCTACCAGATTGGCTATCAGATCAACACTTTTCAGTTCAGCTGAACTGTATCTCCAGTGCCAGGAGTTTCTAACGATATCTGTTTGCATCGACGACGGTTATTCAGGAGCGGATAGAAAACAACTTGTCAAAGTTAGCGATGGAAAGCACACGCCTCACATCGGGAGTCGGATTAACAAGCAAAATCTTTGCCGCACGCCCTACATGTTCCCGCAACATCAACAGCATGCCAAGCGCGCTACTGTCCATGTAAACCGTGTCACTCAGGTCAATGTTAATACACGTGCTTTCCTCGGGAATCGCGGTGTACGATGCCTTGAATGAGTCGTATATACGGTAATCAAAGCGTCCGGCTACACTGACGGTAGTCTCTTCGCCATTATTGGATCTTTCTGTTGTTACGCCCACAGGGATACGCCTTGATAGAGTGTTTCGCCGCCAAAAAACCGTTGGAGCACTAAGACCTATCGTCAACATCGTACTAACCTTAATGTTTTGTAAGATCGAATATTGACACCACCCTCAGTTTGCTCGCAGGCGTGACCAGTCCGCGGTGACGGCGCAACCTTTCGCACAAACCACCGGGCTTGACCCAGCCATAAATAACCTTATTGATTGGCACGCCGCGACACATCAGATACCCGCGGATTAAATTCCCAGCGATACAACAGGCAGGGTCCAGTGGCGATCAAAATTCAGCGTCGATCTCTGAAAAACTTCTGTATCACGTCACGGCACTCTTCGCTGAGTACGTCGCCGGTCACTTCGATTTTGTGCAGATGCTGCAGCGCTGCAAAATAATCGGTTTCACCACTGACAGCACCTCCGCGCGGTTCGGGTGCGCCATACACAATGCGGTCGAGGCGTGCGTGCATCACCGCGCCGGCACACATCAGGCAGGGTTCGATACTGCTGTAGAGGGTGCAGCCGACCAGTCGATAATTGCCAACAACAGATGACGCCAGGCGAATCGCACAGATCTCGGCGTGCGCGGTTGGATCACAACGCCCAATAGGCTGATTGAAGGCTTCGGCAATGATCTCATCGCCCTTCACAATCAGCGCTCCGACGGGCACTTCAGCATGCTCAGCAGCCTGACGGGCAAGGTCGAGACATCGTCTCATATAGAATTCATGAGCCACGAGATCGGAATTCAACGGAAAAATATCACGGGGTGTCTAGGCTCAACAACGGAGCCGGCAGGTGGTCAATCTATGCAGGGAGCCTGACCTGTTGATCACCTGCCCGCTACAGCGCGGGCAGGTGTCGTCACCTTACGATTCAGCCGGTGCTGCTTCGGCTTCTTCGGAGGTTACAGCTTTCATGCTCAAACGGATTCTGCCCTGCTTGTCCACCTCGAGGACTTTCACACGGACCGTTTGTCCTTCGCTCAGTTCATCAGCCACGTTCTGTACGCGGTTTTCAGAAATCTGCGATATATGCACAAGACCGTCTTTGCCTGGCAGGATATTTACAAACGCACCGAAATCCATAATTTTCTGGACTTTACCTTCGTAAATAGTGCCGACTTCAACATCAGCTGTGATCTGCTCAATACGGCGACGAGCTTCTTCACCGGCAACCCGGTCACTCGACGCAATCTTGATTACGCCATCATCACCGATATCAATAGTGGCACCGGTTTCTTCGGTGAGCGCACGTATGACTGCCCCCCCTTTACCGATGACTGCGGCAATTTTCTCCGGATGAATTTTGATAGTGATAAAGCGCGGTGCATGCTCTGACAGTTCTTCGCGTGGCGAAGACAGAACTTTGTTCATCTCGCCGAGAATAAACAGACGACCTTCTTTGGCTTGTTCCAGCGCCGCTTCCATGATTTCACGGGTGATGCCGTCGATTTTGATATCCATCTGCAATGCAGTGACACCACCTTCAGTACCGGCCACTTTAAAATCCATATCGCCAAGATGATCTTCGTCGCCAAGGATATCGCTCAGTACAGCAAAGCGGTTATCGTCTTTGATCAGACCCATCGCAATACCGGCAACAGGTGCCGACAGTGGAACGCCGGCGTCCATCATAGCGAGGCTGGACCCGCAAACGCTGGCCATTGAGCTTGAACCGTTAGATTCAGTGATTTCAGACACGACCCGAATAGTGTATGGAAATACTTCATCATCAGGCATAACGGCAGCAACACCGCGGCGTGCCAGACGACCGTGACCAATCTCGCGACGCTTCGGCGACCCGACAAACCCGGTTTCACCTACGCAGTAAGGAGGAAAATTGTAATGCAGCATAAAGGCATCGCGACGCTCACCTTCGAGTGCATCGATAATCTGTGCATCGCGAGTGGTCCCCAAAGTTGCAGTAACAATGGCCTGGGTCTCACCACGGGTAAACAGTGATGAACCGTGTACACGCGGCAGGATACCGGTCTTTACGGCGATAGGACGGACAGAGCGGGTATCGCGTCCGTCGATGCGGCGTTCGCCGGACAGAATACGTCCACGTACCAGGCTTTTTTCCAGCGAAGAAAAAGCACCTTTGACTTCACCGGCACTGGGCGCACCATCGGCGTCAGTCGCCAGTTGAGCAACTACCGCATCACGTACTTCACCGACTTTCTGCTGTCGTTCCATCTTGTCGGCAGTCGTGTAGGCTGCCGCCAGACCTTCTTGCGCGGCACTCGCCACGCTTGCTGCCAGTGCTTCGTTGCTGGCTGGTGCTTCCCAGGCCCATGCCTCAACACCGACTTCAGCTGCCATCTCGGAGATCGCCTTGATAGCCGCCTGCATTTGCTCATGACCAAACATAACCGCGCCGAGCATGACGTCTTCCTGCAGACACGCCGCTTCTGATTCAACCATCAGAACCGCATTCTCAGTGCCGGCCACGACCAGATCGAGGTCGGACTCAACTACCTGTGATGATGATGGGTTCAGTACATAGTTACCATCGATGTAGCCAACACGTGCGGCACCAATCGGGCCGGCGAATGGCATACCGGAACAGGCTAACGCCGCAGAAGCGCCGATCAGGGCAGGTATATCAGCTTGAATTTCCGGATCAAGCGACATAACGGTGGCAATGATTTGTACTTCATTGCGGAAGCCTTTCGGGAACAGCGGACGCAACGGTCGATCAATCAGTCGAGAGGTCAGTGTCTCGCTCTCGGCAGGGCGACCTTCGCGTTTGAAAAAACCGCCCGGTATTTTACCGGCCGCGTAGGTTCGCTCTTGATAATTAATTGTCAGCGGGAAAAAGTCGACGTTTGGATTCGCCTCTTTTCGACCTACGGCTGACACCAGCACAACGGTATCACCGATGCTGATCATTATGGCCGCGGAGGTTTGTCTGGCAATCTCCCCGGTTTGCATGACGACTTCGTGGTCGCCATATTTAAATGTTTTGCTTACGTGAGTCACTATAAATCCTTGAGGTTCTGTCAGATAGGCCGGATCTAGCGGCGCAAACCAAGTCGCTTGATTAGGTCCTGATAGCGGGATTGATCTTTACGCTTCAGGTAGTCGAGCAGTTTGCGGCGTTGATTGACCATGCGCAGCAGTCCACGACGGGAATGGTGATCATGCTTGTGAACCTGGAAGTGCTCGGTCAGGTGAACGATTCTGGCGGACAACAATGCTACTTGTACCTCTGGTGACCCCGTGTCCGAAGAGTCTCGCTTATATTCGTCAACAATCTCCGCCGTTCTCTCGGCGCTTAAACAACCCATGTGTCATCTCCAATGATGAATGTGTGGCACGGCGATCGCCGCAAACCATGAAAAAAGGCGGTTATACCTGTCATTGTAGCTGACCGCCAATAATACGGACGGTTTCAAGACGTCCGTCAGAAATTTTACCCAGCCCGAGAAATTTCCCGCTGGGGTCGTAGACACGCAAAAGCGCCTCGCTTGGCTCTGCACTATCGCGGCAGTGGTCCATCCCGGCGCTTTGACCGAGCAAGTCATCATCCAGCGCAGGCTTGGCGCCGTTTCTAAACAGCATCGCCCGGTCGTCGTCAAGCGTCAGACTCTGCCAATCACTGATGACTTTATCAACCGCCAGCAGCATGGTGTCTTTGTCTTCCACCCGCTGAATCTCTTCGATGCTGTACATGCGCTGCGTTTCAAATGGCGACACAGACACACGGTGCAGTCGCGTGACATGGGCACCACAGCCAAAGCCGTCTCCGATATCACGCACAATAGAACGTATATAAGTGCCCTTGGAGACACAAATCCGCAAACTGAAACGATCCCCGGAGAATTGCAGGAGCTCTATTGATTTTACCTCAATAGCACGCGGCTCGAGTTGCACTGCAATGCCCTGACGGGCAAGTTTGTGAGACCGTACGCCATTGCGCTTGATCGCTGAATAAGCCGGAGGTACTTGCAGACTATGACCGAGAAAACCCTGTACTGCCTGGTTCATCTGGTCTTCGGTAATCGGTGGCACTACCGCTTCGGCAACTGTCTGGCCATCGGCGTCCTCGGTATCCGTCGAAATACCCAGCAAACCCTCTACTTCGTAGGTTTTTTCTGCATCGAGTAAATACGCGCAAAGTTTGGTCCCTTCACCAAAGCAAATTGGCAACATACCAGTGGCGGAGGGATCGAGGCTGCCTGTGTGACCGGCCTTTTTGGCACCGAATAACTTGCGTACCTGCTGCAGCACACCGTTGGATGTACAACCCACCGGCTTGTCTAGCAGCAACACACCATCGATGGCACGCATATCAGGGCTCGCCGGCAGGGCGGTCGAGATCGGGGGATTCAGAGTCGAGTGAATCATCCGATGTGGTATTGGTACGCACGGCCGCATCAATCAGCGACGAGATCTTAACCGCATTTTCCTGTACGGAGTCGTAACGGAAATGCAGTGTCGGCACAATACGCAGCCGCATTTTGGCACCCAGCTGCCGACGTAAAAAACCGGACGCTTTGTTTAGCGCCAGCACCGCTTGATCGCGTGCTTCCTGATCTTCTTCCATATCGAACATGGAAACAAATACTTTGGCACTGGAGAGGTCCTTACTCACTTCCACCGCGGCAATCGTCAACGTCACAGGGACACGTGGATCTTTGACGCCGAAGCGGATAATTCCCGACAGCTCCCGCTGGATCTGATCGGCAACCCGATAGCTTCGTGGATAGTCTTTAGCCACGTGCTACTGCCTGTGTTATTGATTTGATCACCGACCTGATAAGCGGCCGGTGCAACTGGTTGTTGTACTTGCTCATCCTTATAGCGACCGGGCAACTTCCTTTCGCTCAAAGACTTCGATCTGATCACCAGGGCGCACATCGGTGTAGTTTTTCACACCGATACCACACTCGGTTCCCATGCGAACTTCGCTGACATCATCTTTAAAGCGCCGCAGCGATTCTAGTTCGCCTTCATAGATCACCACATTTTCACGCAGAACTCTGATCGGGGCACTCTTACGCACAACACCATCCAACACCATACTACCCGCGATCGAGCCGAACTTCGGCGACCGGAAAACATCCTGTACCTGAGCCAGACCAATAATGCGTTCCTGGATTTCCGGCGCCAGCATGCCGCTGGCCGAAGCCTTAACACGATCGATCACTTCGTAAATCACGCTATCGTAGTGCAGTTCAATTTCCTGCTCATTGATCACGCGGCGTGCCGTGTTGTCAGCACGAACATTAAAGCCAATCATTACGGCATTAGAGGCTGCCGCTAACTGCGCGTCGGACTCAGTGATACCACCGACACCACCGCCAACCACACGGATAGTTACCTCATCGGTTGACATTTTCTCGAGGGAGTCACGCAGTGCTTCAAAGCTACCCTGTACGTCGGTTTTAACCAAAAGATTCAGCGTGCTGGAATCACCAGACTTGATCTGTGAGAACACATCCTCGAGCTTGGCTGGTCGACGATCTGCCAAACGTGCATCACGGGATTTCTCGTTACGCAGTCCGGCCAGTTCACGAGCACTGCGCTCGTCCTTGGACACCAGCATGTCTTCGCCGGCATTCGGTGCGTTGGAAAGACCCAGTACCTGCACCGGAATTGACGGACCGGCTTCTTCAACCTGAGTGCCGGAATCATCAAACATGGCTCTGACTCGGCCGAATTCTTTGCCGCAAACCATGATATCGCCACGACGCAATGTACCGTTCTGAACCATCACGGTAGCAACCGGACCACGACCTTTGTCCAGCGTTGCTTCAATCACCACACCTCGGGCAGGTCCATCTTTAGTTGCCTTCAGCTCAAGCACTTCAGCCTGCAGCAGCAGAGCATCGAGTAACTCGTCAACACCCTGCCCGGTCAGCGCAGACACGTGCACAAACATGGTGTCACCACCCCATTCCTCAGCAATCACTTCATGCTGAGAGAGATCGTTCTTTACGCGCTCGGGGTCGGCGCCTTCTTTGTCTATTTTGTTGACGGCAACGATGATCGGCACACCCGCGGCACGCGAATGCTGTACGGCTTCAACCGTCTGCGGCATCGCACCATCATCTGCGGCGACTACCAGTACTACGATATCCGTTGCCTGTGCACCACGTGCACGCATTGCGGTAAACGCTGCGTGACCCGGAGTATCCAGGAAGGTAATGGTGCCCTTGTCATGGGGGACGTTGTAGGCCCCGATATGCTGGGTAATACCACCGGCTTCGCCCGCTGCAACACGAGTCGTGCGGATGTAATCGAGCAGCGAGGTTTTACCGTGATCAACGTGACCCATGATGGTGACGACCGGAGCCCGTGGCTCCTGGCCTTCTTCAGGGATATCATCGGCGGTTGCGGTGATTTTATTCTGCAATGCCAGTTCGAGATCGTCGGCTGAGCTCATGGTGGCCCGATGCCCCATTTCCTCGACCACCAATACTGCGGTGTCCTGATCGAGCATCTGGTTGATGGTCGCCATGACTCCCATCCCCATCATTGTTTTTATTACTTCACCGGCTTTCACGGCCATGCGATTGGCCAGTTCTGCAACCGTGATTGTCTCCGGAACGGCTACATCGCGAATGACCGGTTCAGTCGGCTTTGCAAACGCGTGCTTGGACTCAATCGCCGGACCATAGTCGCGACGGCTGGAACGTTTCTCACGCTTGCCGCCACGTCCACCGGAAACACGCAGTTCTTTGCGTCCGCCGGCGGCCTTGCCACGACCACGTCGGCCGGGTTTTCCGTTGTCTGCCGGAGGCGGTCCAGGGGTGACCTGTTGTATTTTTTCGCGCTTGACGGAGGCCGCCTTGCGCTTTTCTTCTTCGATGCGTCGAAGATCTGCTTCGGCAGCGAGACGGGTCGCTTCGAGCTTGGCTTTGCCAACGTTTTCTACGCCCTGATGCAGTTCTGCCAGAGCAGCGGCTTCCACTGCCTGACGAGCGGCCTGCTCGGCAGCAGCGCGAGCCTGCTCTTCAGCGGCCAGACGGGTTTCTTCGTCTCGCGCGGCCTGCGCTGCAGCGTCTGCTTCAGATTGTGCGGCTGTTTCGGCTTCACGCTGCTGATCAGCCTGACGTTGTTCTTCTTCGCGGGCTCTGTCGGCTTCTGCCACCACACGGTCAGCTTCCGCCACCACACGGTCGGCTTCAGCAACAACGGCTTGTTCGGCATCGCGCTTGATTTGCGCTTGCGCCGCTTCGAGTGCCTCGACTTTTTGACGCTCTCGCTCGAGTTCAGCCTGAGCTTCCTGCTGGGCAATTACCGCTGGATCAACGACCGCTTCTTCCACCACCGGTGCCGGTGTGGGAGTCGGGGCCGCTGCCGGTGCAGCTTCGGCCGTCACGGCAGCGTCAGTCACCGCGTCAGCGACTTCATCGGGTGCTTCGGGTGCAGCTTCACCCGCCACCTGACGGGCCGCTTCCTGCTGGCGGAGTTCCGTCTGCCGCAGCATTTCTTCGCGAACAGAGTCATCCCGTTTGGCATAGGTACGCTTGCCGCGAGTTTCGACAGTCACCGCTTTACGGCCTGGTCCACCGAGCTTTATCTCACCGCGCTTTTTGCGCTTGAGCGTAATTTTACTCGCACCAGAGGCAGTTTTCTCAACACCGTGAGCCTGCCGTAGAAACGACAGCAGCTTTGATTTCTCTGCGTCCGCAATCATATCGTCTGCCGCACTTTTAGCAACGCCAGCGTCTTTTAATTGTTCGAGCAGCTTGTCGACAGGTGTCCCCACCGTGTCGGCCAACTGTTTAACCGTGACTTCTGCCATATATTATCCTCTACCCCCCGCTAGCTTCGGCTCCTGCCTCGACCTCTTGTTCCTCATCCTGGAACCAGCTTTCGCGCGCCTTCATTATAAGTTTGCCAGCGGCTTCTTCATCCATCCCGTCGACAACTAAAAGTTCATCCACTGCCAAATCTGCCAAATCGTCGACAGTGGTCACTTCGATTTCTGCCAGAGATACAGCAAGCTCTGCACTTATTCCTTCCATGGCCAGCAATTCATCAGATGGCTTGAAAGTTTTTATTTTTTGCTCGGTGACTAACGCTTGTGTGAGAAGGACATCCTGCGCTCTGCTGCGCAGCTCCTCAACCATCTCTTCGTCAAACTCATCAACGTCCAGCAGTTCCTGTTCGGGGACATAAGCTACTTCTTCCACACTGGTGAATCCTTCCTGCACCAGTATTGTTGCTACTTCCTCGTCGACTGTTAGTTCTTCAACAAACTTCTCAATCAACACCCGCGCTTCAGTTTCATTCTTTTCATCGGCGGCACCCTCGTCCATGACGTTGAGTTCCCAGCCGGTCAACTCTCCGGCAAGCCGGACATTTTGACCACCGCGGCCAATAGCCAGTGACAATTTGTCAGCATCGACAACGATATCCATGCTGTTCTTATCTTCGTCAACAATAATCGATGCGACTTCCGCCGGTGCCATGGCATTGATCACATACTGAGCCGGGCTGTCATCCCAAAGGATGATGTCGACTCGCTCACCCGCCAGTTCGTTGGATACCGTCTGCACACGCGAACCACGCATACCGACGCAGGCACCCACCGGGTCAAGCCGCGGATCGTTGGAAGCCACGGCAATTTTAGCGCGACTGCCGGCGTCTCTGGCCGCACCACGGATCTCAATGACGCCCTGCCCGACTTCTGGTACCTCGAGCTTAAACAACTCGATCAAGAACTCTGGCGATGTGCGACTGGCAAACAACTGAGGGCCGCGCAACTCGGGTTGCACTTCCCGCAAATAGGCCCGAAGCCGGTCACCGGTGCGTACCGCTTCGCGAGGAATCATTTCTTCACGACGGATATAGGCTTCGGCGTTATTGCCCAGGTCGATGTAGACACCGCCCCGTTCTGTGCGTTTGACAATTCCCATGACCAGTTCACCGACCCGATCTTTAAACGCCTCTACCACGCGGGCCCGCTCTGCTTCGCGAACCTTTTGAACAATCACCTGCTTAGCAGTCTGGGCCGCAATACGTCCAAAATCCACTGATTCTATTTCGTCTTCAACCCAATCGCCAATGGCAATCTCGGGCTCATCTTCACGGGCCGCTGACAATGTCATCTGCCGCAGAGGAAATTCCTGCACTTCTTCATCTTCGCACACTTCCCAACGCCGGTAGGTCAGGTAGTCGCCACTTTCTCTGTCAATCTCGACGCGCACTTCAATATCTTTGCCGCTGCGCTTGCGAGTTGCAGACGCCAGCGCGGCTTCTAGTGCTTCGAAAATAATGCTTTCGTCCACACCTTTTTCATTGGAAACTGCGTCGACGACGAGAAGTATTTCTTTACTCATAGTTGTCTAAACCTTATTCACAATTCGCTGCAATCTGCAGAACCCTTGGTCTGTGTGTGTACTTGCAGATTGACTCAGGATTTTCCCCGACTGAATTTCGCCACCAGATTCGCATTGTCTATGTCGCGAATCGCTAAGTTGAATGTTTCACCATCTATTTCCAGGCTGATCTCATCACCGTCAACCTCTTTCAGGACCCCGGTAAAATTACGACGACCCGCCTGCGGCACCAGCAATCGCGCTTTCACGGTCTGCCCTATCTGTTCTGCATACTGCTCAGCGCTAAACAACGGTCGCTCCATCCCGGGAGAAGACACTTCCAGGAAATACTCACCGCTGAGTAAATCATCTTCGACATCAAGTCCGGCACTGACGACGTTGCTAACCCGGGCGCAGTCATCGACCGTGATTCCATCTTCGTGGTCGATATAGACCCTTAAGGTTAGACCAGATTCAGCCTGACCCAGAGACACTCCGACAAACTGGTAGTGCAGCCCTTCGACAATCGGAGATATAAAGTTCCAAATACTTTCAGGTGCCCGGCGCATCCGATTCCCGTGTATCCCAGCTCATTGGCCACCCGATTGACCCGCGCTAATGGCTTACTTTTCAGCAATAGCACTGACAGCCACACCTGATGACAGCGGTGTGATCAGGACTACCATCGCCCGATATCACTGGTGTTTCTACAATTTAAAATATGGCAATAAAAAGGCCCCTTAAGAGGGGCCTTTTTCAAAGATCCTTGGTAGCGGGGGTAGGATTCGAACCTACGACCTTCGGGTTATGAGCCCGACGAGCTGCCAGACTGCTCCACCCCGCAACTGCAAGACCGAATAATAGAAGCTATTGGATCAGAATACAAGTTTAATAGTCATATTGATCGAACTTATTTTCGAATAGATCCGAACCAGCCTATCTGCTACCCGGCAAACGCTGCAACACAGGCCGCCATGATCAGGCCCGGGAACACACCAAATAAAATCATCGCCGCGCCGTTGATGGTTAACCCGACCTGCACATCCAGTGAGGAGTCCACTGGTTGGGTCTCTGCAGGCTCGTCAAAGAACATATACTTGATAACGCGCAGATAATAAAACGCACCAACCACAGAGAACACCACGGCAAGTACTGCCAACCAAACCAGGTCAGCCTGTACGACGGCATTGAGCACCGCAAGTTTTGCGTAGAAACCGACGGTCGGCGGCACCCCGGCCATTGACACCAGCAACACCATCATCACAGCCGCGTAAACCGGATTGCGACGGAATAATCCGCGCAGATCGGTCAGCAGATTGATCTCAACACCGGCCCGCCCCATCGCCAGCAGAATGCCGAACGCTCCCATGCTGGTCAGCGCGTAGGTGATGGCATAAAACATCGATGCGGAGTAGCCTTGATCGTTGCCGGCGAGAATGCCCATCAGAATAAAACCGACATGGGAAATAGTTGAGTAGGCCAACATGCGCTTGATCGACACCTGCGCCAGCGCAATCACGTTGCCGATGACAATCGACAGCACCGAGAGAATAATCAGCATGCCTTGCCAACTGGCGTGTGCGGTTTCCAGACCGTCGACCAGAAATCGCATTGATATGGCAAATGCAGCAATTTTGGGGGCTGACGAGATATACAACGTGACGGATGTCGGCGCACCTTCGTAGACGTCGGGGACCCACATATGGAACGGTGCGGCACCAAACTTAAACGCGATACCAACGACCACAAACGCCAGACCAAAGACCGCAGCGGTCGAACTGGAGTCTTCCCCGAGTTTAGCGGCAATGACATCAAAATGCAGACTACCGGTGGCACCGTAGATCATCGAAATTCCGTACAGCAAAGCGCCTGACGCAAGCGCACCGAGAACAAAATACTTCATTGCCGCCTCTGAAGATTTTTCATCGGTTCGGTTCAGAGCGACCAGCGCGTAAAGCGACAACGACAATAGCTCGAGCCCCAGATAAAGCGTCAGCATGGTGCTGGAAGACACCATGATCATCATGCCGAGAACACCGGACAACGCCAGGGTGTAATACTCACCGTTCATAATCCGGCGGGCATTGATGTAGTCGCGCGAGTAGAGAAACACACCGATCGATACGACAAGAATCCACGACTTACATAGCTTGCTCATCGGGTCCATCACAAAGCTGCCGCCAAAAGCGGTTGCACTGCCTGTCTCGGGGGCGACCACCCAGGTAAGTATTAAGGTAATAACCAGCGTTAGCTGTGAAAGCAGGTACGACATCTGCCGCCGGTTTTCAGAGACAAAAAGGTCACCAATCAGAATCACGCAGATTGCGCAAAGCAGAAAAATTTCGCCAGTGGCCAGGCCAATATTATCCATCGCCGCCGCCCCTAAAGTTTCGACACGGTGATGTGACTCACCAGGTTGCTGATTGACGTGTGCATTACATCGACCATCGGTTGAGGCCAGATGCCAAAGATCAGCACCATCGCCGCTAACAGCGCCAGCATGATGATCTCGCGACGATTGACGTCAGTGAGCGCTGCGACGTTATCGTTGGCGATCTCGCCAAAAATCACCCGCTTGACCATCCACAACGTGTAGGCGGCACCGAGTATCAACGTGGTAGCAGCCAGAAAGGCAAACCAGAAATTGGCTTTGAAGCTCGCCAGAATAACCATGAACTCGCCGACAAATCCGGAAGTACCGGGCAGACCGGCATTAGCCATGGCAAAAAACACCATAAATGCCGCGAAGACCGGCATGGTGTTGGCGACACCACCGTAGTCGGAGATCTGCCGCGAATGCATTCGGTCATAGATAACCCCCACACAGAGGAACATCGCCGCTGAGATAAACCCGTGTGAGATCATCTGCACCATCGCACCTTCCAGGCCTAACACTGCATGACTGGTCGACTGGCCATCGACGTCCTTGGCAAGTATGCCAAACACGATAAACATCCCGAGTGTCACAAAGCCCATATGGGATATAGACGAATAGGCGATCAGCTTTTTCATGTCGGCCTGGGCTAGAGCGACAAATCCGATATACACCACCGCGATCAGCGACAATAAAATAACAAACCAAGCCAGTTGCTGACTCGCATCCGGCACGATTGGCAGACTGAACCGCAAAAAGCCGTACCCACCCATTTTCAGCATGATAGCCGCCAGCACAGCGGATCCCGCTGTCGGCGCTTCAACGTGCGCATCGGGTAACCAGGTGTGCACCGGCCACATCGGAATTTTTACCGCAAAGGCGATGAAAAAAGCAAAAAAGATCAGAGTTTGAGCTGTCGACCCGAGTGGCAGTTTGTGGAAGTCGGCAATGGCAAAGCTGTCCGCCTGACCATACATGTAGATGAGTGCCACCAGCATGAAAACCGACCCCAGAAAAGTGTACAGAAAGAACTTGATGGTGGCGTACACGCGTCTTGGGCCGCCCCAGATGCCGATGATCAAAAACATCGGCAGCAGAGTCGCTTCGAAAAAGACATAAAACAAAATGGCGTCGGCCGCAGAGAACACACCGACCATAAAACCGGTCATGACCTGGAATGACGCCAGGTACAGGGCAGGTTTATCCTGAATCACTTCCCAGGCAGAGATCACCACAATGATGTTGATGAATGTTGTGAGCAGTATCAGCGGCATGGCGATACCGTCAACACCAAGCGAATAGTTTACGCCGAACGACGGCAACCACGCGACGTGCTCAACAAACTGAAGGTCAGCCGTGCCTTTGTCAAAACCGAAATACAAAAACAGACTGAACACAAACGCCAGTATAGAAACACCAAGCGCGACAGGACGACAGCGGGAGTCACCGGAAAACAACACCAGGAAACCGCCGAGAATCGTCAACCAGATTATTATGCTGAGGATAGGCATCAATCGCGACCGACTAGGTAGTGAAAATAAAAATGAACAACATCGCCAACAATCCAATGATCATGGCGAATGCGTAGTGATAGAGGTAACCGCTTTGCAGCTTTCTCGCGAACTGCGAAAACAAACCAATACTGTTGGCAGTGCCATTGACCATCAGTCCGTCAATCAGCTTGACGTCACCGACGCTCCAGAGTTTGTCAGCGATTCGCAGACTACCACCGGCAAACACTTTCTGGTTGAAATCATCGAAACCGTATTTGTTGTCGAGCAAGCGGTGCACAAAACCGAATTTTTTGTAAAACCACTCGGCGATCTCGGGCTTGTAGAGATAAATAACTCCGGCTGACAGCGTGCCCGCTGCGGCCAGATAAAACGGTGGTGTCTGCAAACCGTGCAGCACAAAGTTCAGTGCACCGTGGTAATGCGAACCCAACTCTGCCAGCACGTCATGTTGTTCGGCAACGTAGATGGCATTACCGAAGTAATCACCAAACAGCATCGCACCGATGGTAAATCCCCCGAGTATGACCGACGGGATAGCCAGCAATATCAACGGTACAGTAACCACCTTGGGTGATTCGTGCAGATGCTCCCGGGTGTGCTCATCGAAACGTTCCTTGCCATGAAACACCAGAAAAAACATGCGGAAACTATAGAACGCAGTAATAAATACACCGAGCAGCACACAGATGTAGGCAAAGCCGGAGCCTGTGATATGCGACCCGTGAACCGCTTCGATGATGGCATCCTTCGAGAAAAAGCCGGAGAAACCCGGGAACCCTATCAAGGCCAGGGTGCCGATAAGCGACGTCCAGTAAGTAATGGGCATGTATTTCTTCAAGCCCCCCATCTTGCGGATATCCTGCTCATGGTGCATACCGATAATCACGCTGCCTGCGGCGAGGAACAACAGAGCTTTGAAAAAAGCGTGCGTCATTAGATGGAAGATCGCGGCACTGTAGGCCGACGCGCCAAGCGCTACCGTCATATACCCCAGTTGCGAAAGCGTTGAATACGCCACCACCCGCTTGATATCGTTTTGCACAATACCGACAAGCCCCATCAACAGTGCCGTTAATGAACCGATAATCAGCACAAACGACAGAGCTGTTTCGGACAACTCGAACAGTGGCGACATACGCGCAACCATAAAGATACCGGCAGTGACCATGGTCGCCGCGTGTATCAGTGCCGAGATCGGTGTCGGACCTTCCATGGAATCGGGCAACCAGACATGCAACGGGATCTGCGCCGATTTACCCATTGCGCCGATAAACAAACAGATGCAGGTAACGGTCAGCACTGACCATGCGGTACCCGGAAACAATTCCATCGTCTGACCAACCAGCTCAGGGGCCGCGGCAAAGGTCTCGCCGTAGTTCAGGGTACCGGTGTACATCAGCACGGCGGCAATCCCGAGCAGGAAGCCGAAATCACCAACGCGATTCACCAGAAACGCCTTTAGATTTGCAAAGATTGCGGTTGGTTTTTTGTACCAGAAGCCAATCAGCAGATAAGACACCAGGCCTACCGCCTCCCAACCGAAGAATAGCTGCATGAAGTTGTTTGCCATCACCAGCATCAGCATGGCAAACGTAAATAGCGAGATATAACTGAAAAATCGCTGGTAGCCGGGATCGTCATGCATATAGCCGATCGTGTAGATATGTACCATCAGTGACACTGAGGTCACCACCGTCATCATCACCACAGTGAGGCGGTCAACCAGAAAACCGACCTCGAAGGTAATACCGCCGCTGATCATCCAGGTGTAAATGGTTTCGTCAAACACCGAGCCATCGCCAGACAAATTGGCAAACAGGGCAATAAGCGAAAACAGAAACGCTATGCCAACCCCACCAATGGTGACTCGATGTGAATTAACACGACCGAGCTTTTTGCCAAAAAAGCCAGCGGCAATGGCACCGCACAATGGCGCCAGCGGAGTAAGGATATAAAGTAGTTTCATCGGCTAGCCCTGCAACTCGTCAAGGTCGGCTACGTTGATAGTGCCCTTGTTGCGGAACAGAACAACCAGTATGGCAAGCCCGATTGCCGCCTCAGCCGCCGCCACAGTCAGAATAAAAAAGACAAACACCTGACCGGCTGTATCGCCGAGAAAATGAGAAAATGCTACAAAATTCATATTGACCGCCAACAGCATCAATTCTATTGACATCAGAATAATGATGACATTTTTGCGGTTGAGAAAGATGCCGGCAATACTAAGGCCGAACAAAATAGCACCGAGCGTCAGATAATGAGTTAGTGGAATCATTCGCCTTAGCTCTCCGAATCCATTGAAACTACGCGTAGCCGATCTTCTTTCTTGACGTTTATCTGCTCAGCAGGACGTTGATATTTGGTCTCAGGACGACGGCGCATGGTCAGCGCTATCGCCGCGATTATCGCTACCAGAAGAATCACGGCTGCTACTTCAAACTGAAACAGGTAATCGGTGTACATCGCACGACCGAGCTCTTCGGTATTGCTGTAGTCAGCGCCGCGCGGAGTTGGGACCGGATAGTCGTCCGCCGAGAACCAACGCACCCGGATCAGAAAAACCATCTGCACAATAATGGCACCAACGACCAACGCACCAACCGGCAGGTAGCGGGTAAAGCCTTCCCGCGCTGGCAGCGTGTTGATGTCCAGCATCATTACGACAAAGAGGAATAACACCATCACCGCCCCGACGTAGACAAGCACCAGCGTAATAGCCAGGAACTCGGCTTCCATCAACATCCAGATGATTGCGCTGTTAAAAAAGGCCAGTACCAGAAACAGAGCGGCCTGTACCGGATTGCGGGTCGTGATAACACCGACCGCCGCGCCCACAAGCACCAGTGAAAAAACCCAGAAGACGAATAATTTAAAATCCATAGTGCGGCCTCAACGAAACGGTGCGTCAGTGGCACGGTCAGCGGCGATCTGATCTTCAAATTTGTCGCCAATGGCCAGCAGTTTGTCTTTGGTCATGATTTGCTCGCCACGCTTCTCAAAGTGATATTCGAAAATACGGGTTTCAACAATTGAGTCGACCGGGCAGGCTTCTTCGCAAAAGCCGCAGAAAATACACTTGAACAGATCGATGTCATAGCGTGAGGTACGGCGGGTGTTGTCCGCGCGTTCTTCGGACTCAATGGTGATCGCCAACGCAGGACACACCGCTTCGCACAGTTTGCAGGCAATGCAGCGCTCTTCGCCATTCGAGTAACGTCGTAGTGCATGCAAGCCTCGAAAGCGCGGTGACTGTGGCGTTTTCTCTTCCGGGTACTGCACGGTAAATTTGCGTGCAAACAAATAGCGCCCGGTCAGGCTCATACCCTTGAGCAACTCAAGTAGCAGGAAGCTCTTTAAGTAACTTTTAACATTTCCGGTCATATCAGGCAGCTCTCAGTGCAAACCAGGGTTCGATTTCAAGCAATATGGCAACTGCTTCAACAGTGAGCCAGAGGATGGTCACCGGAATAAACACCTTCCAGCCTAGACGCATGATCTGATCGTAGCGATAGCGTGGAAAAGTTGCTCTGAACCATAAAAAGAAGAACAACATGAAAGCAGTTTTGGCGAAAAACCATCCCATGCCGTCAGGGATAAAAGGTATCGGTGATAGCCAGCCACCCAGGAACATAATCACCGCCAGAGCAGCAATCATAATCATGTTGGCGTATTCAGCGAGAAAGAACAGCGCGAACGCCATACCCGAGTAGTCAACGTGAAAACCGGCGACAATTTCAGATTCGCCTTCCGCGACATCAAAGGGTGCACGATTTGTCTCTGCAACACCGGAGATAAAATAGACGATAAACAACGGGAACAGAGGTAGCCAGAACCAGGTAAATATATTGCCTTCCTGAGCACGGACAATGTCACCGAGATTCAAGCTGCCGCTGACCATCAGGACACCGACCAGCGCAAATCCCATTGCTATTTCATAGGCCACAATCTGTGCTGCCGAACGCATCGCACCGAGAAAGGCATACTTTGAGTTGGAAGCCCAGCCAGCGATAATGACGCCATAGACACCGAGTGATGTCAGCGCCAGAACATAGAGCAGTCCGGCATTGACGTCGGCAAGCACTGCGGTGTCACTGAACGGAATAACCGCCCAGGCAGCAAACGCCGGTGCAAGCGACAGAATCGGCGCAATAAGAAATAAAAACCGGTGCGAGTTGGTCGGCACCAGAACTTCTTTGGTGAGCAGCTTGAGAACATCGGCGATGGGTTGCAGCAAGCCGCCCCAACCTACCCGGTTAGGCCCTTTTCTTACCTGAATAGCACCTATAACCTTGCGTTCTGCGTAGGTCAGGTAAGCCACTGTCAGCAACAACGGCACAATGATCAACAGAATCTTCAATACCGTGATGATCAGTAGCCAAAGACTTTCTAGTATTCCCATAATGTTAGCTACCTGGAACTAGGGTTACTGGCTGGAACAAGCTTCCAAATCCCGCCACGTCAGTACTACCGATCGGCAACCACGCACACCCTGCAGGAACGCCGTCGTCCTGAGCTACTTTTAACATCACTGTGGAATCGTCCTGCTGCACACTCACCACAGCATTTTCCTCCAGACCCAGGGCTTGCAGATCAACGCTGTTGAGCGCCACCACATTCTGCCTTGCATCAACCGTTTTCTGTAGTGATCGAGCACGTCTGACCAGCATATCCGACTTGTATGCCGGCAAATCACCGCAGCGAATCAACTCGTGACCGTTGGTGTTGGGTTCGGGCAACTCGATGGCATCGGCGCTGTAGGTGTTATCGAGAGTCAGCTCCCGACAAAGCGTTTTCAGTTCACCTCGCACTGCCGTAACGTCGTTGAAGTCGAAGCCGTCAAGGTTGAGTTCGTTGCCAAGCACACGCAGTATTTTCCAGCCGGGACGCCCCTCACCCGGAGGCGCTGCCGCTCCGTTAAACATCTGCCATGCGCCAACCGCATTGACAAATGTTCCGGAGGTTTCCGTGAACGCAGCAGAGGGCAAAACCACATCAGCATGGTCGACCGCATGGCGACTGAGATGTGTCGAGATAATAATGGTCGTTGCATTGGCAATCTGCTTTCTAGCCAACGCACTGTTAATCTGCTCATAGCGAGGCTCAACCCCCATCAGCACCAGCGTCTCCAGCGGAGCATCAAGCATTTGTGCGGCATTGAGGCCCACGGTTTCTGTTGCAACACCGCCTGCTGTTCGGTGAGGGACACAACCGGCAAGCCAGGCACCGGCGGTGTTGCCGCCTTCCGGTAAATAGCCAAACACCGCACCGGTGGCGCTGGCAATGCAACTGGCCAGTGCTCGCACTGACGCATAGTCAGGGTGCATCACGGACGAATTGCCCAGCAACACCGCAGCGTTGTCTGCAGACTTCAGGTGATCAGCGATAGCGCGATGGTTATCGTCAACAGTTGCCTCAGACGCAATACGGGTAACCAGCTCATCCTGACAACCACAGGCTACCGCCACCGCCAGCAAATGCAGCAGTTGCTCGCGCGGGGACGCACCAATGTTGCTTGCTGTGTCGAAATTCATTGGATAGACACGCGGATTAATGAAGCTGATCGACGCGCCCTTCAGGCTGGCTTTACGTAATCGCAGCGCTGCCAGTGGTTGCTCCTTGCGCACGTTTGATCCGATCAACAATGCCGCATTGAGGTTTTCCAGATCTTCCAGCGCCATACCCAGCCACGGCATCACCGGCGCAAGCTGTTGGTCGGAGTAATCGATCTGCGTTAAGCGGTGATCAACATTGTTGCTGCCGAGCGCACGCATGAGCTTTTGCAGCAGGTACTGCTCTTCCAGGGTCGACTGCGCAGAACCCAATGCGGCAATGGATTTTGGACCGGACTTTTCAACCGCATCACTGAGCGCTTTGGCGGTTGCCGACAATGCAGTTTGCCAGTCGACCGGTTTTAATTCGCCGTCTATCCGCAACATCGGTGACGAGATACGGTCGTCGGTGTAGAGACCTTCATAGCTGAAGCGGTCACGATCTGAAATCCAGGTTTCATTGATCGCTTCATTTTCCCGCGGTACCGCACGGGTTACTGACCCGTTGCCGACATGGACAAACAAGTTACTGCCAACGCTGTCGTGCGGAGACACAGTCGAGTGCTGCGTCAGCTCCCAGGAGCGCGCAGAAAAACGCGATGGTTTAGCGGTTAGTGCACCAACGGGGCAAAGATCTATCACGTTGCCGGATAACTCTGAGTCAACACTCTTGGCGATGTAAGTGCCGATCCGCATATTCTCACCACGCCCGGTAGCACCGAGTTCCCGTATACCGGCTATTTCTTCGCCAAAGCGCACACAGCGGGTACAGTGAATGCAGCGCGTCAGTTCGGTTGATATCAGCGGACCGATATTTTTATCCATTACCACACGCTTGGTTTCGACATAATCTGACGAGCTGTTGCCGTAGCCCATGGCCACATCCTGCAACTCACACTCTCCACCCTGATCACAGATCGGACAGTCCAGCGGGTGGTTAATCAGTAGAAATTCCATGGTGCCCTGCTGCGCACCGGCGGCAAGTTCCGAGGTGGTTTTCACCACCATATCCGGCATCACCGGTGTTGCACACGCGGGCAGTGGCTTGGGCGCTTTTTCTACCTCGACAAGACACATGCGACAGTTGGCCGCCACGCTGAGTTTTTTGTGGTAGCAGAATCTGGGAATCTCGATACCGGCAGCATCGGTTACCTCGATCAGCATCTGCCCTTTACGCGCTTGCAGTTGCTTTCCGTCTACCGTGATGTTGATCAGGTCGTCACTCATGCGGCGGTACCCAGTTTTTCTTCGACCAGACTACGTTTATGCTCGACGTAGTACTCGAACTCATGGCGAAAGTGACGCAGCATGCCCTGCACAGGCCAGGCCGCAGCCTCACCCAGAGCACAAATAGTACGGCCGGCAATTTTGGCTGCAACATCGTCGAGTTTATCTATATCTTCAGGACGCCCTTTGCCTTCGATGATTCGGACCAGTATGCGATAAAGCCAACCGGTACCTTCCCGACACGGAGTGCATTGACCACAGGATTCCGAGTAATAAAAACGCGATATACGGCATAGCGCTTTGACCATATCGGTGGTTTCATCCATTGAGATGACCGCACCGGAACCGAGCATAGAGCCCGACTTGGCTATTGAGTCATAATCCATATTAGTGGCAAGCATGATCTCACCCGGCAATACCGGCATTGACGACCCACCGGGAATAACCGCTTTCAGTTTGCGACCGCCGCGAACACCACCGGCTAGTTCAAGCAATTCACTGAAGGGGGTTCCAAGGCTGATTTCAAAGTTGCCCGGGTTGTTTACATGACCGGACATCGAAAAACATTTTTGACCACCCGAGTTCTCCACCCCTAAATCCTGGAACCACTGCGCCCCGTTTCTCATGATTATCGGTGTAGAGGCTATAGATTCAGTGTTGTTAATGGTGGTGGGCTTACCGTACAAACCGAAATTGGCCGGAAAGGGCGGCTTGAAACGCGGCTGCCCCTTCTTGCCTTCCAGCGATTCCAGCAGCGCGGTTTCTTCACCACAAATATAGGCACCGGCGCCGAGTGTTCCAATGACGTCGACATCGACGCCACTGCCTTTAATATTTTTACCAACCTGGCCGTGTTCATAGGCTTCGGCAAGTGCCCCCATAAAACGCTTGTAGGGTTCATCCATCCATTCGCCACGCATATAGTTGTAGCCGACCGTGGCACCGATCGAGTAACAGCCGATCAGCATACCTTCGATCAGTGAGTGCGGATTAAAGCGATGGATATCACGGTCTTTACAAGTGCCGGGTTCTGATTCGTCGCTGTTTACAACCAGATAATTCTGCCCGCCTTCGACCGGCTTAGGCATAAAACTCCACTTCAAGCCAGTGGGAAAACCAGCGCCACCACGACCTCTCAGACCGGATGCCTTTATTTCTGCGACAACATCAGCTGGCGGCATTTTGTCGCTGAGTATTTTGTTCCACGCCTCATAGCCGCCAATCTTGAGGTAATTTTCATACGTCCAGGGTTGATCGAATTTGAGTGTGGTGTAGCAAACTTGATTGGGTTCGTGTTTCACGCGAGCTAGTCCAGTGAATCCAGAATTTTGTCGACTTTTTCAGGAGTAAGTTTCATGTGATACACATGATCAACCTGCATCATTGGTCCGCCGTCACAACCAGCCAGACACTCTTCTTCTACCTTCAGGTAGATCTTGCCGTCTGCCGTGCTCTCACCGAGCTTGATTCCGTATTTATTCTCGACATGATTTACGATGGTGTCGCTGCCCATCAGCATGCAGCTGATGTTGGTACAGATGGCAACACAGTGCTTGCCGACCGGTTTGGTTTCATACATCGAGTAAAAAGAGGCAACTTCATAAACGGCAATCTTCGACATCTCGAGTTTGTCGGCGACCGCATCCATCAATTCGACGGTTAAAAAACCGTTGTTTTGATGTTGTGCGGCTCTAAGCGCTGCCAGCACTGCAGATTGTTTTTGATCAGCCGGGTATCGTTGCAGCCATTCATCGATCTCTTCCAGCGTGTGCGCATTCAGCACACCATTATTGCCGGTTGCCGCGCTCATCGATCCACCTCACCAAATACGATGTCCTGAGTACCAATGACGGCCACCACATCGGACAGCATGTGGCCCTGCACCATCTCATTCAGAGAGGCGATGTGATAAAACCCCGGCGCACGGACTTTCAGGCGATAAGGTTTGTTGGCTCCATCAGAAACCAGATAACAACCGAATTCACCTTTCGGATGCTCAACGGCTGCGTAGGCTTCGCCTTCCGGCAGACAGAAACCTTCGGTGAACAGCTTAAAGTGATGGATCAGCGATTCCATATCGCCCTTCATTTCGGCGCGACGCGGCGGTGCCACTTTGTGGTCTTCGGTAAGAACCGGCCCGGAATGCACACGCAACCACTCAATGCACTGTTTGATTATAGTATTGGACTGACGCATCTCTTCCATGCGCACCAGATAGCGGTCGTAGCAATCACCCTCTTTGCCGACAGGGATATCAAATTTCACCTGGTCGTAGACCTCATAGGGTTGCTTCTTGCGCAGATCCCACTCGATTCCTGAGCCGCGCAGCATCGGGCCGGAAAAACCCAGTTGCATTGCACGCTCAGGCGTCACCACACCAATCCCTACCAGTCGCTGCTTCCAGATTCGGTTGTCGGTTAACAAGGTTTCGTATTCATCAACACAGCCGGGGAAGCGGTTGCAGAAATCTTCGAGGAAATCGAGCAATGATCCCTGTCGGGCTTCGTTTTGCTTCGCGGCCTGACTCTTACTGCGAAATCGCGATGCCTCGTATTGCGGCATAGTATCGGGGAGATCACGCGCAACCCCACCGGGGCGATAATAAGTGGCATGCAGGCGAGCACCGGAGACGGCTTCGTAGCAATCCATCAGATCTTCACGTTCACGAAACGCATAGAGAAACATCGACATCGCACCGACGTCGAGTCCGTGCGCACCAATCCACATCAGGTGATTAAGAATACGAGTGACCTCGTCGAACATCACGCGGATGTACTGCGCACGCAACGGCGCTTCAATTCCCATCAGTCGCTCAATGGCCATGACATAACCGTGCTCATTGCACATCATCGAGACGTAGTCGAGCCGATCCATATAACCGATGCTCTGGTTGTACGGCTTGCTTTCAACCAGTTTTTCAGTGCCGCGATGCAGCAGCCCGATATGCGGATCGGCGCGATCCACCACCTCACCGTCCATCTCGAGTATTAAGCGCAGCACGCCGTGCGCCGCCGGGTGTTGAGGCCCGAAGTTAAGCGTGTAGTTTCTGATTTCAGGCATTAGGCATCACCCTTCGCAGTGTCGGCTGAGCTGTCATCCGCTACCACCGCACTGGTTGTGTTCTTGCGTGTCGTTTTACGGATCACGCGGGGCACCAGCACTCTGGGCTCAATACTGACCGCCTCATAAATAACCCGTCTTTTCTGCGGGTCGTAACGCATCTCAACGTGGCCAACCAGAGGAAAGTCTTTTCGGAACGGATGCCCGACAAAGCCATAGTCGGTCAACAGACGCCGCAAATCAGGATGTCCCTCGAAGTGAATCCCGTACAGATCGAATGCCTCGCGCTCCGGCCAGTCAGCACAAGCCCAGATATCAGTCACCGTTGGCACCACGGGAAACTCGTTGTCAGTGGCATAAACTTTCAGTCGCAGTCGCCGGTTGTGCTTAATTGACAACAAATGATAGACCGCAGCAAAGCGTGGCTCGCCATCGGCCAGCGGGTCGACTTCGTCGCCAAAGCTCAACCGCCCGACGGATGATCCGGACACACCACGGCTGAAACCGCCTGCGGCCGCACTGTCTGTTTGCCATTCGTCCTTACCGTATTGCAGATAATCGACGCCACACACATCCATCAGTTGCTCAAAAGAGAGTTCATCGCGCAGTTGAGTGGCCACTGCAATCAAAGAGGCGGGGTCAACTGTGGCCGTGATCTCGCCGCAATCAACGACGATATCAGTAACACCCTCGATAGCGAGCGCGCCAAGCTGCTCTGCAAAATCCTGCGTTTTCTGTTCGTTCATAGGATCAGATTCAGGTGCGGGCTATAACGTTCGGACGGCGGATTTTATTCTGCAACTGAATAATTCCGTACAAAAGCGCTTCAGCAGTCGGTGGACACCCCGGTACGTAGATATCGACAGGGACAATGCGATCACAGCCCCGCACCACAGCGTAGCTATAGTGATAGTAGCCCCCGCCATTCGCACAGGACCCCATGGATATGACCCATTTCGGATCGGGCATCTGATCGTAGACCTTGCGTAATGCCGGCGCCATTTTATTGACCAGTGTACCGGCGACGATCATGACATCGGACTGCCGCGGACTGGGACGAAAGACAATACCAAAGCGATCAAGATCGTAACGCGACGCGCCGGCGTGCATCATTTCCACCGCACAGCAGGCCAGGCCGAATGTCATCGGCCACATAGAGCCGGTCCGCGCCCAGTTCACCAGCTTATCGGTAGAAGTGGTAATGAAGCCCTTATCGAGAACTGCTTCTATTCCCATTCGAGAGCCCCTTTTTTCCACTCGTAAATAAAGCCAATTATCAGGATGAACAGAAACAGTGCCATCGCCGCGAACGCCGCCCCTG
>CALKXD010000015.1 GCA_938003855.1 uncultured Granulosicoccaceae bacterium
ATAGCGTTACGGTTGTAATATTTTTGCAACACTACTTTAGAGAAATGCACCAAGACTATGCGACCAGAATTTCTGATCTGACCAGATTGAGGCAGGATTTTCAAGAACTCCACCGGATAGCCAGTGGATAAATTCGGCATGGCTGCATTGCGAGTAAAACCGGCAAAGCAATCAACCAAACCACCACCGTAATCCCACCGGCGCGCACCACAGACAGTGAATTACCGGCGAGTGCCGCCACGGGCCTGCAGCCCGCATGATGGCAAAGCGTCCAATGACCGGTCAATGACAACGGTTATTCTACAGGCTACAACGCAGCGACAGGCCAAACCGGGCAATCAGCTATTGTCCCTGTCGCCTGTACGAGGTAAATCACAACAATCTTCCGACCCGAAAGCCGCCTGCCACACACAGCAGACGGCTGACTGGGACCGGGTTACTTTTTAAGGTTAGTCCAGATAGTGTCGTAGACTTTTTGCACGTCTTCTGAGCATGCCATGACAAACGATCCAACCGGCTCTGCAGGAGGGTTTGACTCTGGTGAATTCTTCACCGAGTCAACCAGCAACGGCGTGGTGCCGGAAACGCCAGCGGTATATTGCGCGAAGTTGGTCACGGCCGCCGCGTTTGCAGGCTCCAGCAGGAAATCCATAAATTTAAGCGCGTTGGCACGATTTGGGGCATCTTTCAACAGCACTACATTATCCATCCACACCACGTAGCCCTCTTTAGGATAGGCATATTCAATGTTTGCACCTTCTTCCCGCGCCTTGGCAGAGAAGCCACTCCAGATCATGCCCACCGAGGCATCACCGGACACCAGTACATCCTTGGCAGTATCAGACCCAAACGACGCCCAGTGCGGCTTGGCCGACTGTACTAAATCATTCAGTGCTTTCAGCTGATCACGGTCTGTGCTGCACTGCGGTATCCCCAGATACAGTGACGCCAGCGCCAACAGTTCACCCTGGCTGTCAAGCACGTTGATCTTGCCCTGCACTTCTGGCGGTGGATCAAACACCATTGCCAGCGTGTTGATGTCGCCCGGAAAATCATCGCGGTTGACAGAAAAACTGGTCGAACCCCACTGGTACGGTATAGAGCTTTTTCGACCCGGATCAAAACCCACATCAACCCACTCAGGCATGATGTTGCCAAAGTTGGCCAGTTCGTTTGGCTCGAAGGTATCCAGCATACCGTCAGCGCCCATGATCTCCACCATGTAGTCACCGGGTACAGCGACATCATAGCTGCCGAGCTTGCCGGCTTTCAGAGACGCAAGCATGGCTTCGTTGGAGTCGAAGGTATCCATGGTGACTTCAACACCATGCTCCGCGGAGAACTTGTCGAGCAACTCCTGAGGGATGTACTCAAACCAATGGTAAATAGATAACTTGCCTTCAGCTTGTACCGCACCCGACGTTACCGCCAGCACGGCAGCCGCCAGTAGCGTTTTCGTTGGAGTTTTCATTTTGCGCCCTCGATTAGTAATTTAAACAACATTAGGGTGTTTGCTGGCCTTTACGCCCTACAAAATAGGACAAAGTCACAAACACGACAGATAGCAATAACAGCAATGTAGATATCGCCATAATACTTGGCTTAATGCCCTGCTTCACCGACCCGAAAATGGCCGTTGGCAAAGTCTCAATACCGGCCCCTTTGACAAAATTAGTAATGATAAAATCGTCAAGGGAAATTATAAACGCCAGTAAAAATCCTGAAATAACACCAGGCAGTATCAACGGCAGAAGCACCAGTCGAAATGCCTCAAAACGGGTCGCGTATAGATCCTGCGCCGCCTGCTCATAAGTGGCATCGACACTTTGCATACGGGCCGCAATCGGCAGATAGGCAAACGGTATGCAAAAAACAATGTGCGCGATCAATATAGAGGCATAGCCGGTTTTAAAACCAATGGCGGAGAAAAAAACCAGTGTGGCGACTGCCGTGACTATTTCCGGCACCATCAGCGGTAGGTTAATCAATGCAAAGCTCAAAGTCTGTCCGCGAAACACCCCGGTTCGCAACATGGCCATGGCCGCACACACCGCAAGTGTTGTCGCTGTTATGGCAGCACAAATGGCAATAGACAAAGAATTAAATGCCGCCTTCTTAAATTTTTGTGACTCCACGCCATAAAACACCTCTTCATACCAGCGCAGTGACATACCACCCCAGTTGGTGATTGAGTTACTGTCGTTAAACGAATACACCATCACAACGATCAACGGGGTATACAGTAAAAATAAACAAAGACAGGTGATGGGAAAAAAACCCGGATAGCGTTTTATGTCAAAGGGTTTGCGCATCAGTCAGCAGCCCTCGTTGCTTTACGCGCGCTGCTTTGACTGCGCGCGTAGAACATCAGGGCAATCAGTACCAGGGAGAGCAGGATCATCGACACCGCCGCACCAAAGGGCCAGTTACCGGCATTGCCCTTAAACTGCTCTTCGATCAGCGAACCGATCATAAAAGTCTTCGACCCACCCAACAGATCAGGTGCCAGAAAAGCCCCGAGACTCGGCACAAACACCAGGATGCAACCGGCAATAATTCCGGGTTTAACCACCGGAATAATGATCTGTCGAAGCGTTTCCATGCGCGTTGAGTAAAGATCAGCGGCGGCTTCCGACAGGGAAAAATCATAGCGTTCAACGCTGGCGTAAATCGGCAGTACCATAAATGGCAGGTAGGAATAAAACAGCCCCAGCTGCACAGCAAGATTAGAGTTAATGATATGGATCGGTTGATCAATGATCCCCCACGACATCAACCAGGTGTTCATCGGTCCGGTATCGCGAATCAGGAACTTTAAAGAGATTGTGCGTATCAGCAGATTAACCCAGTAAGGTATGGTAATCAGAAACAACCACATCGACTTGCTATGCCCGCTTCGGGTAGCGATAAACCACGCGGTAGGGAAACCGATGAACAGACAGAGTACAGTAGCCAGGCCCGCCTGCCATATCGAACGCCAGAATATATTAATGTAGGTCCATTCAATGGTCGGTGCCTCATCACCAAACAGACCGCGATTAAAGAAAAACTGATCATAGGCGTTAACCGAAAACTCCCAGATCACCCCGCCCCTGAATTCTTTAGTCAGGAACGAATACACCAGCATCAGGATTACCGGTAACACCAGAAAAAAACCGATCACCACCCACGACGGTAGCATCAGTAACGGACCCAGCCCGGCAAAGGTACCGCCTTTTACTGACGATCGGGCGCTGCTGCCAATCTGTGCCATCAGTCCACCAACAGTCGCGCAGCGGCGATATCGAGATACAAGCCGATGGTCGAACCGGGTTGCGGAATAGCCGCGCTGTCAGAATTCTGCACCCGTACATCCATTTTGCCACCGTCACTCAGCGCTACCGTGACGTGTATGTCTGTGCCTAGATACGTCAAACGAGAGACTTCGCCCTGCAACGCCGATCCATCAACAGGGCCGAGCGTTACCCGCTCCGGCCGCACCGATAGATGTCCCGCCCCCACCGATGCGCCGGCCATGTTGTTGCACGCTATACTGGCACCACCCGGCAACACACAGGTAGCGCACTGATCAAGCACCTGTGTCACCTGAACATCGATCAAATTGGTGTCGCCGATGAAATCAGCCACAAAGCGGTTGTCCGGTGCTTCATAGATCTGCCGCGGGGTGCCGACCTGCTGCAAAACACCCTCAGACATCACGGCGATCCGGTCAGACATTGTCAGTGCTTCTTCCTGATCGTGGGTGACAAAAATAAAGGTTATGCCGGTGTCGTGCTGGATCTGTTGAAGCTCGACGCGAACATCCTGCCGCAGCTTGAGGTCGAGGGCCGACAAGGGCTCATCGAGCAACAGCAGCCTCGGTCGTGGAGCCAGTGCTCTGGCCAGCGCAACCCGCTGTTGCTGTCCACCCGACAGCATCGACGGTAACCGATCCGCATAGGATCCCAACTGCACCATCTCTAGTATGTCTGCAACGCGTGATGCAATCTCGTGAGAAGGCAGGCGTTGCCGTTGCAATCCAAAGCCGACATTATCGGCAACCGTCAGATGCGGGAACAGCGCATAGTGCTGGAACACGGTATTGACGGGTCTCTTGTTTGGTGGCAAATCGACAATGCTGTCGCCAAACAGCTTGATATCCCCCTGCGACAGTTGCTCAAAGCCCGCAATTGACCGGAGCAATGTGGTTTTGCCACAACCGGACGGCCCCAACAACGTAAAGAACTCGTTGTCTTCGATGGCAAGACTGACCGAGCTCAGCGCGACGACATCGCCGTAGCGCTTGGTGACGTTTTCAATCTCTACCGCTGTGTTCACAATAGTGCCACGCTTAATATTTGTGGATTGTCGGATTTCTTATAGCATTGCACCATAGCGCATCGCCGAAATCTGCAGAGGCCGCCTACATTAGCTAATGCCACAGCCATCGGCAAGGTATTGCGCCGCCATCGCTGCGGTGCTTCTGAGGCCCGTAACAACGACCAGTCGCTGACAGACACAATCATCACCTATAGCTTCCTCATGCCCGGCACGTTGTCACCGGCAAATATGTCCCGACAATGCTGCTGAAACGCATTGAGTATTCCGGGTTGGTAGCGCGTATGCAATGTAGCCAACCCTATCTTCATTGGCTGGTGCCTGCCCTCCAGCGGAATCGACACCAGCTTGCGACCATCCAGAGTTGTGCGGGTTTTAGGGCGAACATTGGTTATCGTATACCCCAGGCCGTTAGCCACCATCGATCGAATCATTTCCTGACTGCCTGAGCGTACTGCCACCGACATCGGTAATCCTTCCTTTTGGAAGATCGAAGCAAAGTACTGGCGGCTATAGGGCAGATCAAGCAGAATCAAAGGCTCTGTATTCAGTTGCTTTAAACGTATCGCACTCTCCCTGGCCAGTTTATGCTGTGCCGGCAACAGCACTTGCGGCGGCAAACTAACCAACGGCTCAAAGCTGACTTCATCCGGAAATTGCAGATCATAAGAAAGCGCTGCATCCACAGAAACACAATTCAGTTGCTCTAATAGTTGTTCGTGGCTGCCTTCAATAATGGCAAGCTCAACGCGACTGTGCTTTTTGGAAAAAGTGCGCACGATTTCCGGCGCTATCATGGGTGCCAGAGTGACCATGCAGCCAATCACCAGTTGCCCGCTTATTTCACTGGCCAGTTCATCGGCAATGTTATAGAGGCTCATCGCCTGCCGGATCGACAACCTGGCCTCACGTGCCAGTTGCTTGCCGGCGCGGGTTAGCGACAATCCCTGCGCGTGGCGACGTACAAACAACTGCACGCCGAATTCTTCTTCCAGGTGCGCAATCGCCGTTGAAATAGACGGTGCCGATATGCGAATTTTATCGGCCGCAAGCTTGATGCTTCCGCACTCGGCTGCCGCGACAAAATATTCCAGTTGCTTGAGGGTGTAGCGCATCAGCATGCAGCGATCAGTGCCTTAACCAGCTAGTCTTCCAGAACGGCCGTGCCGTCTATCTCGACCAGCCACTCAGGACGGGCCAGCGCCTGCACCACAATACCGGTCGACACCGGATGAACCCCTTTAATGTATTGGCCCATGGTTCGATAGACCGCTTCGCGATGGCGCACGTCAGTCACATACACCACCACCTTGACCAGATGCTCCATCGTGGCACCGCACTCTTCCAGCAACTGCTGAATATTCTGCATCACCTTATGGGTCTGATCGACGGGGTCCATACTTTCTATGTTCACACCGGTATCAAGATCCTGCGGGCACTGGCCACGCAAATAAATGGTGTTGCCGGCAACGACAGCATGGGCCAGGTCGTTATCCAGATTCTGTTCCGGGTAAGTCTCTTTGGTATTAAACGGTCTTATACGCTTGTGGATCATCGGGTACACACCTGAAGATTAACGATTAAATAAAAGGATAAGGTTTCCTGCACGCCAATTGATGCAGCCGGAATAGATCTGCTTACTCAATATGCAACGCTGTGACCTCACGACGGAATGGCAGTGCATCACCGATATCCGGCATGTCAAGCTCCCGTGCATAGCGATGACCGGCATAGGTCGCCCAGGCGATAGGCCCGGGGGCTTCAGCATCACCAAACACTTTCACAGTGCGCACACCGGCATCAGCCCAATGCGATTGTTGAGACTGCAGTTGCTGCCAGATGCTGTCGTTCATGAGTTTGCAGGTCACCAGCACCACGGCATTTGCCGGCAGAGATTTAAGCTGCCCGGTATAGGTACAGTTGCTCACCACATGATCAGCGGCAATCGCTGTGACACCACGATTAAGCTCAATGGTTACCCCTGCTTCTACCAGGCGCGCATGGATTGCAGCCTGCTCCAGCGTATTAACGGTCCATTCAGAGACATAAGCGGCTGGCACCACCAGCGTGACGTTGCAGCCATTGGCAGCCAGTAACTCAGCCAGTACGCCACCCATGTAGTAGTGATCGTCATCAAATATAACCACGTCCCCTGTGGGCAAGGTGCCGGCCATTAAATCATCCGGTGTGAACAGAGGCATCGTCGGTTCTATAGAAAACGGCACCACATGTTGCCGCGCCACGCCATCACGACGCCAGTGGGCACCGGTGGCAATGGCGATATTTTCAAAACCAAACTCCAGAATGCCTGCAGCTCCCAGACGGTTGTCAAGATACACTTCTACATTCGGCATCTGGCTGAGTTGATACTCGCGATAGTCAGCCACACGACCCCAGGCCGACAGCCCCGGCAGTTTTGACTCCAGTGCTACACGGCCACCAAGCGTGGTGGTCGCCTCCGCCAGTGCAACGTCGTAACCACGCATCGCCAATGCGCGTGCCGCTTCCAATCCGGCCGGTCCGGCACCGACCACCAGCACATTGCTTGATGCGCCCTTGCCAGCAATTTTCTCTGGATGCCAGCCTTTGCGCCACTCCTCCATAAACGTTGGGTTTTGCGTACAGCGCGAAATGGACATCGTCATGTCGCCACTGATACAGATATTACAGCCAATGCACTCACGGATATCTTCTATGCGGCCTTCTTCTATTTTTTTCGGTAGAAACGGATCAGCAATCGACGGCCGCGCACAACCGATAAAATCAAGAGTGCCGGAATTAATCTGCTTAACCATCACATCCGGTGACGTAAAGCGACCCACACCAACTACTGGCTTGTCGGTGATCTGCCTGATACCAGCAACCAGATCGTGCTGTGCGGCTTCTTCTTTAAAGCGGGATGGACCGGAGCAATCCTCCCAGGCACCGTGGGCCAGATCCCACAGGTCGGGCAGATCACGGTGCATCTGTATAAATTCACGCACTTCTGTGTTGCTGAAGCCGCGATCACCCACCATTTCATCGAGTGACAGCCGCAAGGTGATCCCCATGCTGTCACCGACAGTATCACGGGCATCCGAGATTACCTCGCGCACAAACCGCGACCGGTTTTGCAGACTGCCGCCGTACTCATCAGTGCGGTGGTTGGTCGCACGCGATAAAAAATGCTGAAAAATACCAAATCCGTGGGCCCCGTACAGACACACCAGATCAAAGCCTGCCGTGCGTGATCGGATCAGCGCATTAACAAACCAGCGCCGTAGGTTTTTGATGTCTTTTTTGTTCAGGCTGCGTGCTTGAACCGGGTCATTGGTAAAGGTTCGGATCGGCATTGCGGTCGGTGCCAGTGGCACTTCACGGGTGTACAGGTTCGGGCCATTGATCCCCGAATAAGCCAGCTGGATTCCAGCCAGAGCGCCATACTCTTTCATGCGATCAGCCATCCGCGCCAGTTGCGGGATGTCTTTGTCTTCCCACAGACGAAGTTCAATATAGGGTGTGATTTCAGAGCTGTGGTGCATCTCGCACTGCTCCGTGAACACCACGCCCCAACCTCCCTGCGCTTTTATACCTCGCATCTCTGCAGCAGCAGAGGGGTCACGGTAGCCGCCACCGTTACAGTGCGGCACCTGATAAAACCGGTTTTTCGCCTTCACCGGGCCAATGGCGACTTCTTCAAACAACACATCGTAGCGTGCGTCACGCGCCATAGGTAAAGATCCGGTCAGTTGTCAGGTAGAAGTTTGCGTTGTAATTATTCATCTCCGGGTACACCATAACTTGGCGCCACCGATGGATTTAGCCCGCGGCTGACATAAGCGTCTATCTGCGGTTTGTATTCCTGCCAGGCCGCGTTCAGTGCTTCAATGGGGCACTCGATTGTCCAGTCGCAGCGCAGGTCAACAATCGGCCATGGCACCTGATCAACAATCATCATCCCCGCCGAGTGTACCGGACCGGCTTCACCACCGGCCGCCAGTCCCGCCTGCATGGCAGCAATGAGTCGATCACCCAGGTGGCCCTCGCTGTGGCTGAACGCATCAACGATTGCCTGCGGTACACCCTCGTTGGCAAGAAGGTTACCGCCACTGGCGACGTTTTCCGCCTGCGCCTGGGTGAATATGCCCAGCGACTGACTGCCCGAATGTATCGCCACAGAACCATTGCTGTCTACCGCCAGCACCTGACGATAATCCATAAACTCATTATTGGATTGCAGCGCGCTGATCACCTCTGTGGCCGATTTACCACTGGCAAGCAGATCGAGCCCCTGGGGGCCGAGCCGGGGGTCGGTGATATTCTGACTGGCAACGGCTCCCGCACCGGCACGGGCATAGGCGCAGCGCGCGGCCACAGCCGGTGAGGACGACGAAATTGCAACACCAAACATGCCGCTGGACGCACATCGCCCAACCAGAGAAAACGTCATACTCTACCCACCTGCCGGATCCGTTCCGACCATTCTACAACTACGCCGCGGGCAATGTCCTGCCTGTTATTGATTTTGTTTTAGCAACGCAATGTTACAGAAAATAGTTATTTACTAATCCAGAGGTACGCGCCATATTGGTGGGTTGGCGTTGCTCAGCAGGGCGACTGCGAGGGCAGCACTTTTCGCATGACGGCGGCATCCTCCGGGCACAAGCTGGAGAACTCCTGCGTCTGCCTGATTCCCTCAGAAGCAAACTTCCGGTCAATTTTCACGTAACCGAGCTTGCGAAAAAAATCTTCGGCAGTATTTGTCAGTAAATACAATGTTTGCACACCGCGCATCACTGCCAGATCCTCAAGGCCTCCTACAAGCGCCTGACCACTGCCCTGTCCGCGCACGCGCTCAGCAACCACCAGAGACCGCAGCAAGCCGTCACAGCCAATTACCTGCAGGCCAATGACGCCGTCCGGTTGATCGGTTTGCCCAATACCCAGAAAAAGGTCCATATCGAGGTTGGGTAAATCTGATGTGGGCAGCGCGTTTGCCGCAAGCATAGCGTGGACCGCAGCAGAGTCAGGTCGGTGAAAGGCGTGCGACATATGGCCGGATACTCCAACGCATGTTACGGCAATAAATGGTGAGTCAAGCAGTGGGTTGGAGAGGCCTGTAACCTATGGCACCCCGGTGGCGCGTTATATCCCCACGGCAACCGCAGTAGCCACTGAATTGTAAACAGTGACACACCGCCATACCAGACGGATTCAGTGCAATGTAACAAGTCACCGCGCAAGCGACGCCGACCGTCCAAACTCAACCGGTAGCGCTGTAGAATCAATACTGCAGGTGATCTATGCACCGGGGCCATCTCGCATACCCACCCGGCCATAGCCCTTTGCTTTACATAACCATACAGGCTCGCAAATAAGTCTACTCCGGCGACTTCAGTTTATACACACGCCACATTCTGTCAAGTCAGATACGGTTGCTTCAGCTCACACAAAACACCTGGCACCGGCCCCCTGTCGGTTAAAGACATTTACACAACGCTGATACAGGTGTAAGTTGAACCCATGCAGAATTTTACCCGGTTGCTGCAGTGCCGGAGGAAATTAAACCACTCTTTAACCTCGCGCTACGCAGAGGAACCTGTTGGATACCAACTATCAATAAAGTGACCAGCTACAACAAACCCGGCATTACCTCCACTGGCCGCCACGGTACGTACCGCACGCCGCCTGACAGCGCTCACTTCAAATCCCCGCCTATTCAGTGTCTGCCTCCAGCGGCTTTCATCACTACTCAATTACTAACGGGCTAGAAAACCATGACAGACCGGCAGTTGTCTCGTAACACTATGGCATTCGTACTGGCAGGTGGCAGAGGCAGCCGACTGCTCGAACTAACCGACATCCGTGCCAAACCTGCGGTATTTTTCGGCGGCAAAAGCAGAATTATAGATTTTGCATTATCAAATGCGCTCAACTCAGGCATCCGGCGCATTGGTGTGGCCACCCAGTACAAAGCACATTCGCTCATCCGCCACCTGCATCAGGGCTGGAGTTTCTTTCGCGCCGAACGCAATGAAGGACTCGATATCCTGCCGGCCAGTCAACGCGCCGCTGAGGGGCACTGGTATCTGGGCACCGCAGACGCTGTGACACAGAATATAGACATAATAGAAAGCTATGGCGTCGAGTACACATTGATCCTTGCTGGCGATCACATCTACAAGCAGGATTATCAAGTCATGCTTGAACAACACGTAGAGAGCGGCGCTGATGTCACCGTTGGCTGCATTGTTGTACCAAAGGAAGAAGCCAGTGCCCTGGGTGTGATGAATGTCGATACCAACGGTCGTATCATCGAGTTTGTCGAGAAACCGGAAAACCCGCCAACGCTGCCCGGTGACGATACAAAATCACTGGCCTCGATGGGCATCTATGTGTTTAAAACGACCGATCTCATACAACTGCTGAAAGACGATGCCGACAACAAAGACTCAAGTCACGACTTCGGCAAAGATATTATCCCCGCTCTGGTCAGCAAAGGTGCTGCAGTGGCACACGATTTCAGCAAGTCGTGCGTTTCAAGCAGAGACACCGGGACTCCCTACTGGCGCGATGTCGGCACCATTGACGCTTTCTGGCAGGCCAATCTTGACTTAACCCAGTTTGAACCGGAACTGGACATCTATGATCGCGAATGGCCCATATGGACCTACCAGGAGATCACACCACCGGCCAAATTCATACACGATGAAGACCAGCGGCGCGGCAGTGCGATAAGCTCACTGATTTGCGGCGGCTGTATTATCTCCGGGGCCAGAATCAACAAGAGCCTGCTTTTCCCGAATGTATCCTGCCACTCCTACAGCAGCATGAAGCAAGTAGTAGCGATGCCCGGGGTCACCATCGGACGGCGGGCAAAACTGAAAAATGCCGTCATCGATCGCGGCGTCAATGTACCGGAAGGACTGGAAGTCGGCCAGGACGCCGATCTCGACAGCAAACGCTTCAGGCGCTCAGAAAACGGTATTTGCCTGATTACTCAAGCGATGATAGACAAGCTGTAAAACGTAACCCCCTCGAGTATTCAATCTCACCTGCCAGACACTGACCACGCGGCAAACTGATCTTTGCCGCGTGCGGAAGTTGCGGATGATCAGCACAGTCCCTATGCGGTCACTGATGACATTAACAATGTTAACCGCTATCGGGTCAGCAGCAACCGATTTATGGCGCACCCGTTTTTTCACGAACGATGATCAATAAATCTGACATCGATTGCCGCGCGCAACGCGGTAAACTCTTTTAGCTGTTGCACTCGCGCCGCGTCACCTTGCAGACCGCTGCCTGGATTATTCGTACTACCTCGGGACTGCGCCCCGTTTACAATCTTCACGACACCATCTACCTCGACTCTTTCGGTAGTCGCAGGACCCCCACGAGACAACGAGACAACGAGACAAGCAAAAACCGGTAAAGAATTGACCTGGTACTGCCGATTGTTTGCAATATTGACATATCCACTCGATAAAATGATGCACTCCGACGGAGCCGGGCACCTCTGACTAAGCGGTCAGCAGGCGATAACATCAGACGGAAACACTACC
>CALKXD010000016.1 GCA_938003855.1 uncultured Granulosicoccaceae bacterium
CAAAAATAGCCACTTAGCCAGTCTATGTAGAATTATTCTAGCATTTTACGCCATTAAATTTGTTTAGTTTGTGAAACACTGCGTCAAAACAAATCCCTTTCACGCTGTCGTCAGCACGCGATGTAGTGGTCATCCGTGTCAGACGAACGGGTTCCGGACATTCGGCGGGATCAGTGCAATACCGCGGGGGTTTCGGTGATTAGGTCGTACTCATCCAGAATCAACTCTGGTTCCGGGGAGGAGTGATGCAGCATCATCCGCCAACTGTCGCCGGTGTGGTGATAGATATTGGTCGACAGCATGACGCTGACCAGTTCTCCCTCGACGACAATTTCTTCCCGCACCAGATGAACCGCCAAATGATTATCTTCTGTGATGCGTTCCTCACTGATCTGGAACACCATCGCCGGGCCGGACTCGAAAATCTCCTGCCAGCTCTCTTTGATTTGACTCCGGCCTTCCAGTCTCGGCGCGCCGGGGTGTATGCAAACCGACGCGTCGTCATCCGACCAAACCGACATCATCGCCGGCAAGTCCGCATTCTCGATTGCCTCATAAAAGGCATTTTCCGCATCACGCGGACTGGAGAATTTGATTTTGCTCATGCAAACCCCGGGGAATGAAAAATACCGCTATGGCGTAACCTTCGAATATACAGCACGTTCTCGAGAATTAAAGAGGCTTAACGCTATGGTTTCGATTCATTTTCAAGGTAATCCGACCAATTATGGTCGCCCTCGCCGAACACAAAAAAATGCGGATTGAGCAATGACTCTTTAGTGTTGTAGCGCAGATCCTTCATTTTTGTGTCAGTGATATGGCCGCCAGCTTCTTCCACAATGCACTGTGCCGCACCCGTATCCCATTCACATGTCGGACCGAGTTTAGCGTAGACATCAGCACTGCCTTCTGCGACAAGACACGATTTCAACGCACTGCCCATCGATACTACTTTGTGCTCTCCCAGCTTATCGAGAAAGCGATTGACCAGCCCGCCGTTCAAGGGCGCCCGGCTTCTGGCCACAGTCACGCAACTTTTCGGAGCGGTTCTGACATGTATCCTCTGCGGTGGCTCCTCCGCCTTCTGCTTCCAGGCGCCCAACCCCCGGCAACCCCAATACGTCACATTGAGCACCGGAGCATGAACAACCCCCATCACCGATACACCGTCACTTATCAGGGCGATGTTTACACTGAACTCGCCATTTCGCTTGATAAACTCCCGTGTCCCATCGAGCGGGTCGACCAGCCAGTAATTATTCCATTCGTTACGTTCGGCAAACGGAATTCCACACGACTCTTCGGTCAGAATCGGCAGTGACGGGTCAAGTGCCTGGAGTTGCTCGATGATTATCTGGTTCGCCGCCAGGTCTGCTTCTGTCAGCGGCGTATTATCCTCTTTGGAAGTAACCGCAAGATCAGTGTCGTACAGCTCCAGGATCTTCTCACCGGCGTGCTTTGCAATGGCAATAATGCCCTGCAGGCGCTCAGTGACTTCGTTAGAGGACATTATTATCCGGCACTTTGATGGCACGTCAGAATTACAGGTTTTACCTGGCATATATGTGACATTTCGCAAACTTTATACACGGGCGCATTCAAAAGATTCTAACCGGAACTCTAAACACTTTACCGGCCAATCACCTACATCAGATTCTGAATATTGCCGTTATTGCGAATTCGGTAGCTTCCATCACTGGCGCGCTGACCAACGATACCAAGCATGCCATTAAGCTCTGCCGGTGTGCTCGGCAGCGGCTTCAGACGGATATCTGCTTTGTAGTTTCCAGCTTGATCAAGCTCGAACTCACCTTTGATTTCCAGCTGTCCATCAGTGTTACTCAGCGTACCGCGGTGCGAATAACTGTCACCGACCGGTTCTGGAACAATATCGAGCACTACCTGCCCCAGCTTTGCCTGCAACCCACCCATCACCTCTGCATTCCGCCAGATGACCGTGCCACGGGTGGATTTCAACAGATTATTTTGCACTTCTATGCGCTCTACATCAGCCATCACAGTGCCGGCAAAATCAGCAACGGGCAGCGGCAGATACTGCTGCAGCTGATCAGCAGGAATCTGCAGAGTCGCATCAGTTACAGTGATATCACCATCAGGGGCACCGGCGATGTCCGCTCTACCATTGCCACCAAACACGTTGAAAATGAGGTTGACGCCGGCAGTCCCCGACAACAACTTCTGCGGTAACATTTTCCATTTGACGTCGGTCAGCGTTAATTCCGGCTGTTGCTCGGGCACAACTCGAGCTGCACTGCCGCGCCATACCGTGCCGTCAACGCCACTCAACCGGATCGGGTCGGTATTTACATGAGGCAGCACACCCGCCGCTGGAAACTTCCACACCACCGTCACGGCAAACGCCAGCAGGCACAGCAGGATCAGTCCAAAAGTTCTCACTCACCAACCTCCAGACTTAACCGGGCACTGACCAGCCCTTCGTTTTTCTTGCTCAGGTTAATTGTTTTTACAGTCAGGCCATAGGTTTGCTCAAGGCTACCCAGAACACGTAGCAGCTTATCGAAGTCGACATCGGAAAACTGCGCCTTAGCACCCTGGCTTCCGTCTGGCGTTACCCGGTCCGGCGCCTGGATACTTGCCTGACGGATAGCTTCATCCAGAAGCAAATAAGGTGCTTTGTCAATTTCACGTTTGGTCTTGCTGGCGATAATCGGATTTGCACTAACCATTGCCGCCTGCTGCCTCATCCATTGCAGGTCTCGTTGCTGTGCCTCTATTGACGCCTGGCGCGACGCTATACCGGTACTCAATGGCTCGATCGCAAGTACATACAGAAGCGCCCCTATACCAACCAGCCCCAACAGCGCAACGATCACCTGCTCACGGGGTGTTTGATTTACAAACCAGTCTTTCATCTAGGTATTACTCTCTACACGCAATCTGGCCTTAATGCGCTCATTATCTTTATTTGCCGATAGTACATTGGCGTTGAGCTTCTGCTCTGATTCGAGTCGGGATTTCATTTTATCGACGTCCTGAAGGCTTGCGGCCTCCAGCTCGATATCGAGCTTTCCGGAACGGTAGTTAACACTCTTGACTAACGGTTTTTCAATCTCGTTCAGCGCCGCACCAAGCGCTGACATCATTACCACAAAACTGCCGTCATCAATGCCACTACCACCGGCGAGCAACTTCAATCGGGACCGAAACTGGCGGATGGGATCATTCTCGGGATTGCGGGCATCGGGAAAAGTAGACTTAAAAACATTGACCATCTCGGTGCGCAGGCGCCGGTCTTCTTTACCGAGTTCGTGGTATTGCAAAAAGGACGAACCTCCCCACATCAGCGCCAGTGTTGCAGCCAGCGCCGTTGGCAGCCGCCAGGGTTTCCAGGCCTTACCGATGCCGTCGGTTTTCCCATACTCCCCTTGAAACAGATTGATACGCGGAGAGGTTTTCAACTGCGCACTCGGTTGCGACAGTCCATCGGCAAACAGCTCGACTTCAGAACGCATCTCAATGGGGCCTTGCGCGGTATTCAGATCGTATCGATCCCGGCCACAGGAAAAATGCATCGACTGCCAGATCATCTCGTCAACCGGGATCTCGGATTCAGCGTCGAGAGAGTTTCCCAGAAGTAAAGACAAAAGCTCGGTATCGCAGGAAAAACCCGTCGTCAGTGAAGTTCGCACCGACGAATGCCGGCCATTGGTCATGATGGTCCAGCGGCCTCTGGCCAGCGGCAGTACCATCGTCTCGGGAATAACTTCGGCCGGATTCAGTCGTACTTCCTGGCACATCGACTTGAGCCAGTCCATGCTGCTACGGGCAATTACGGCGACCGGTATGGCACCATTTTCAAGTCTGGCACCAAATGCAAAATGCGATGCTTCGACATCCTGAGCCAGTTGCTCTTCGAGCGCATACGGTGCTGCCTTCAAGGCACGCGTTAAATTGGTTGCCGGTACCGTTACTTCCTCGAGCAGCACTTCCGTGCCGGCAATGATCATTATCACACGACGTCTGTCTGCCGCACGTGCCGCGTCAGCAAACGAACCGTGATCATGGGCGCTTACGGTTTTTTTCTTGTCATCGCAGACTGCCCAGCGAAGATAATCGTCGCCAATACGCTGCAAATAGGTAAGTAAGTACTGAGCCAAGGGATTAGACTTCCAGAATTAATGTCCATGCCGCTCAATGCGGCATCCGAATATCTAGAGACTACCACGCGAACGCCGCAATGTTCGAATCGCACCGGTATTGTCACGATACAGAACGGTGTACTGGGTAATGCTACTCTCATCACGGCTGACCGTCACGCGGGTCATAAAATAGAAGCTGGCGACTTCTATTCCAATCACACCATCGAGTGATTTTTCTTCAGTATCGCCTTTCGCATCAGTAACGAATGACTGAATGTTCTCGTAGATAAACCCGGCGTCGTCTTCGACACCTTCCTCGCCTTCCAGGTCTGCCTCACCGGACTCGGACAACGCCTCTTCTGAATCGTCGTTCAGCAAGGTATCGAGCAAACCACCTCCGCCCGGACAACCCGGGAATTCCTCCCAGTATTCGTCATCGACAACCTTGATTTCGTCTGACACTTCGATCATGTAATCTGCCAGTGAAGCGAGCACCGGTGCAGACGCCGTATTAACGTTAATGGCGGTCCCGGTCGGCAGCGTGGCGATGTGCTGCAACAGCACATCGTAGTCATCCAGACCGCCTTCATCGGTCACTCGAAACCCTTTCACAAGCAGTAGTTCAGTCGGGCTGACCATGGGTCCATTGGCAGCCCGGTAAGCGGGAGTTTGCCCGGTATAGAAATCATCCTCGGCACCTTCTACGCCGGTGGCATCAATATTCGGATCGATCCAGTCAACAATCGCCTCCGCCTTGCTGGATTCAATATTCAGTGCTGTAAGTAATCGTTTCAGTCTTTGGTATTCCTCCGCGTCAGTATTACCCTCAATATCGACCAGATTGTTCAGATTGAATTTACCCTGCAAATCAATCACGCAACCTTCAACCGTCGCACCATCTACCGGCACGGGTGGCAGGCTTTCTGCCCAGAAATCTTCAGTGCTGTCCGAGTTATTCCGCTCGCCATCTTTGCGATCACGATTCAACACGGCAATGGCAAATTTTTCACCGGCACCCAACAGATTCTGTAACTGCGTTTGCACCTGCCGATTGGATGCACGCTGAATAGAGAGTTGCTGACTGGCCGTCATGCTGGTAACTGTAATGGTTATCAACGCCACGATTAACAACGTGGTGATTAACGCCGCACCGCGATTTTTTACCGCTAAAGTGCTGCGGTTCGACATTGAGCGTTTCATATCAGTTGGGCAACACAAACAGACGCACGGCAGAGCCTAGATTGCCCAGTTCGACGGTGGTCTCCAGAGCCGCTGGCAGTTGATCAAAATCTTCATCGACATTATCCTCCGGCGGCCAGGTGGTGTGCCAGCTCCCCCCTGCATCATAGAAGCGGAACGTCAAACCGACGACATCTTCCAGCAGCAGGCGATCACGATAGGTGGCACCGTCGAATTGATCCACGTGATACCAGTAACGTCGCAGCAGGCGGTTGTCGGAATCCAGATAATAAGCCACCTGCTGCAGATCACTTCGCGGCGGCATTTGCAGCAGCGCCGGATTGGTCCATCCGCCACGGGTTAATCGAATCAGATATTCACCGGCCTCACTGATCTCCAGGCTCTTTCGTCTACCACCAAGTTCATCGATGGAATCACGATTCACGATCTGTTCAAAGTCTTCACTAAACCAGTAGAACGTGCGTTGTAAATCAGAGAACTGATCTATATTGGCCTGGGTTCGGTCAGCTATCCTGCTGACGTTAAACCAACCGGCGTAGGCAACGCCACTCATGATCGCCAGTACCGCCGTCGCGACAATGAATTCAATCAGGGTGAAACCGTGGGCACCAGCGTTAGTACGAGCACGGCGGTTCATTGTTCAGTGCCCGCAAAGTTGCGTACGTTCAGGCGCGGATGGCTGACAAATCCTGCCAGCTGAAATACCGGATTGTCATCGTCCTCAATGCGGCGTACCTCTATATCGACACGACGTAAATCGTCGTCTTCCACCTTTTGCACGATCGCTTTCCAGAACCACGTGATGCCAAACATCTCCGCATCGCCCTTGGTGCTGCCGGTCGCTGGAAAAGTCGGGGACAGATGAAATTCAGCCATACGATTACTGGCCACCCATTCGGCAATTGCTCGATCACGCAAGCGACCGGCGTTAGACGCTGAGGTCCCGGCACTTTGAATGAGGGCTCCGAGCATCACTGACAAAATTGCCAGCGATACCATTATTTCGACGAGCGTGAATCCGGTTTGCCGCTTGCAACTTTTCACAATGTCTCTGCAATGCCTACAATAATCGGCTGTTCGACGCCGCTGGCAACCTGCCATCGATCTTCGAGCAGCCCCGTGTCCAGCAGTACGCGAAAATCGGGCATCAACTCGCCGTTAGAGAGGAACATAACATGCGGGCGGGTTTTGTCGTCTATCTTAAATGCCTCGGCATCTTCCAGTTCGATGCGCACTCCGGCGACTTCGATCTCGATTTCGAAGTTGTCTGGCCACTCGCGTTTGCGGAAAACCTTATCATCATAGGCGACCCACTTTCCGGTCCGCCCATCGCCGTCGAGATGCAGGAACTGATAGTCACCATCAGTGAAGCGGATACCCAGCTCACGGGTTTTGAAGATCGCTTCCTCAGAAGCACGCCGCATCAACTCGCCGAGGCGTACGGTTTCATTGCGGATCTGATTGCGCTCTCCGCCGATATTGAGCCTGGGCAGAATAACGCCGGTGAGTGTTGCCATCATCGCGATAACAACGATCAGTTCGAGCAGCGAAAAACCACGCTGCGGCACACAGCCGCCAGCGCTTTTGCGGTCAGGTCTCAACCCCGACACCGTCTTGTCACTACAGTTGCCAATTACCGATATCGGCATCTTCTTCTTCACCACCACTTTGACCATCGCGCCCCAGAGTGTACACATCGATATCGCCATTTTCACCCGGGCTGATCAATTGATAATCACGACCCCACGGATCTTTCGGCAATTTATCGAGGTAGCCGCCCTTCTGCCAGTTGGGTGCTTCCGGGTCACCGGTCGGTTGCTCGACCAGCGCCATCAAGCCCTGATCGGTTGTCGGGTAGTTAAAGTTGTCGAGCTTGTACATCTGCAATGCCGACTGAATACTGCTGAGTTCGGTTTTAGCTTTCGCAATGCGAGCCTTGCCCGGCTGATTAAAAATCTTCGGTGCTACAACAGCGGCCAGAATACCAAGTATGGCTACCACAGCAATCAACTCGATGAGACTAAAACCAGTCTGCCTGGCGACTTGTTGAGAAGAGTTAGCAATGGGTCTGAGTTTCACTAATATCGGCTCCAATTGAAAAACGGGTTCTGTTTCACGGTAGGCAAATTGCACACGTCATTCAGCGTCTGTTCAGGGTGCCAGTCCGGCGCCCACCAACAGGACAGATTAGCGCATAATGCGCGCTGGATCACCGTGCGAATTATAGCCGCTGCAATAGCGGTGCCCGTTACTGTATTGATAAACCCTGACCGGAAAAGTTGCAATTGCGCTCCACCAACCATAGCCCGACACCTGATTCAAGCTCTCCATTGAGCAAAACCTACTGGCTGTCATTGGGCGTCGGCACAACCAGCCTGCTGCTGCAAGTAACCGGCATGGCGGAACTCCTGCGATTCGGCCGTCAGGAAATACAGGATGGTCAATGGTGGCGGCTGCTCACCGGAAATCTTGTGCATCTGGGTTATCCGCATCTCTTTTTAAACCTGGCCGGCCTTGCCATCATCACACTGCTGCTGGCCCCGGCTATGACCGGTAAACAATGGTTTATCACCGGTCTGACAAGCATGCTCGGCGTCGGCATCGGGCTTTTTTTGCTGGATCCGGAATTATCCTGGTACGTCGGGTTGTCCGGCGCACTCTACGGCTTGTTACTGGGAGGAGCAATTGCAGAATACCGCAACCATAAGCAAATATCCCTGATATTGATCGCCTACACCGTCGGAAAAATCGTCTGGGAGCAACTCTATGGCGCTGTCGAAAGCAGTGAGCGTATCAGCGGCGGCAATGTCATCGTCAATGCCCACCTGTACGGCATGGTCAGCGGCGGCTTGACGGTGGTGGCAATACTCGCCATCGGCTACCTGCGTCGCTCCCCGCCACGCTGAGTCGATCCGGTTCAACGACAAACCCGACCGTAGAGCGCTGCACCACAAGACACTGCCGAGGCGTGCTGGCAGGATTTAGATCGCCTTCGACATCGCACCGTCATCGTCGCACTAATTCCTAGACATTGCCGTATTCCGGTGCGTCCTCTCCCATCCATCTAGCAATCAATGGATCAATGCTCTCTGGCAGATCGGACTGAATACGATCAGCCAGATCCTTTGCGATGTCGAGTAGTTTTTTATCTCTCAGCAGATCGGCAATGCGAAAATTCATGCTGCCGGTCTGCCGTGTGCCAAGCAGCTCACCGGCGCCTCGCAGTTCCAGATCCCGCTCAGCGATAGCAAAGCCGTCATTGGTCTGACGCATGATCGCGATACGATCACGCGAGCGCTGACTCAACCCCCCTTCAAACATCAGAACGCAAGTGCTTTCAACGTCGCCGCGACCCACCCGACCGCGCAACTGATGCAATTGTGACAAGCCCAGACGCTCTGCATTTTCGATAATAATTAGCGACGCATTCGGCACATCAACGCCCACCTCAATCACTGTTGTGGCAACCAGCAGCTGGCTTTCCTTCGACTTGAAGCTGGTCATTGCCTGTTCTTTTTCAGCACCGCTCATGCGCCCGTGAACCAGACCGATTTTGATCGTATCGAGCTGCTCGCTCAGTTCTTGCAGGGTGTCTTCCGCGGCGCTGGCCTGCAATACCTCTGATTCTTCAATCAGTGTGCAAACCCAGTACACCTGCCGCCCGTCGGTAATCGCCTGACCAACCCTTTCAATCACTTCACGTCGTCGAGAAGTAGGTATCGCAACGGTGGTTATCTGCTGCCGGCCCGGCGGCAGTTCATCGATAATGGAGCAGTCCAGATCGGCGTAGGCAGTCATCGATAATGTGCGCGGGATCGGTGTTGCCGTCATGGTCAGCTGGTGCGGCACCAGATCGCTGTGCAGGCCTTTCTCTCGTAGTGACAATCGCTGATCGACACCAAACCGATGCTGTTCATCAACGATCGTCAATCCGAGCCTGGAAAATTCAACGTCGCGCTGAAACAGTGCGTGGGTGCCAACGGCGATATTTGTTGTTCCCGATCGGATCGATTCCAGGGAATCGCGTTTTGCGCGCGCGCCCAGTTTGCCTTTCAACCAACCGACTTTCACGCCCAGTGGCTCAAAGCACCGGCTGAAGCTCAGCAAGTGCTGTTCGGCCAGTATTTCAGTCGGCGCCATGACCGCCACCTGATAGCCGGAACCCACTGCCAGCGCCGCGGCGGCGGCGGCCACCATGGTTTTTCCAGATCCAACATCACCCTGCACTAACCGCAACATAGGCTGCGGGGTGGACAGGTCTGCTGCAAGCTCGTCAATCACCCGCGTCTGTGCATTCGTCAGCGAGAATGGCAAAGACGAAATCAGCCGCTGGCATAGGTCGGAATCACTCTTCAAAATAACCGGTGACTTCTGCTCGCTGGCGCGAAACCTGACCCGCTGCATACTCAGTCGATGCGCGACTAATTCCTCAAGTGCTAAACGCTGCACGGCAGGATGAGTCCCTTCAAGCAACGCCTCTACACTAACATCAGGTGGCGGACGATGTGCAGTCAGCAGCGCGGCGGACAATGAAATAGCCTGCGGATGATCGAGCGGCAGCAACTCGGAAGGCGCTGCGGTTTTTAAATAGACCAATGCGGCTGAAGTCATTTTTCGCATCGATAACTGATGCAACCCTTCCGTGACCGGATAAATCGGCGTCAGTGAATCAGTCACTGGAAGCGGACTGCCGGGGACAATAAACTGCACCTCCGGGTGCACCATCTCAATGCAGCGAGGCCCGCGTCGGGCTTCACCAAAACAACGCACCGTCACGCCTTCTCGAAGCTTTTGCTGTTGCTGTTTGTTGAAGTGGAAAAAACGTAACCGCATCTCGCCGCTGCCATCGGCAATGGTACATAGTAAAGAACGCCGACCACGGAACAATACCTCTGTCGACACCACCCTGCCGCTGCACACGGCTTCGGTTCCGGGCAGCAGATCAGCGATTCTTATTTCACGCGTGCGATCCTGATAGCGCAACGGCAGATGGAACAGTACATCCTGCACCGAGCTAATTTGCAGTCGCTTGAGTTTTTCCGCAAGCTTGGGTCCGACACCGCTGAGGCGCGTAACCGGAATGGTTGAAAGGTCAGTCACAACACTGCCGCTCTGAAACACGGCAGGTTACCGGGTTGTACAGAACACTTCATCCAGGGCCACCCGCATGGCCGGGCGCTGTTAACACACATGGTCACCTGTAAAAGGCTGGATACCGCCTCAATCGAGGACCATCACCCCTTCAACTTCAACTGGCACATCCTTTGGCAACTGGGCCACTCCAATCGCCGCACGGGCCGGATAGGGTTCTTTGAAGTATTCCGCCATCACCTCATTAACCTGACCGAAATTTTTCAGGTCAGTCAGGTAAATGGTCAGCTTCACAATACTCTCGAGACTGCCACCAGCAGCAACACAGACCGCTGAGAGGTTGTCGAAAACCTGCCTGATCTGGGCTGTGACGTCGCCGTCAACGACTTCCATGGTATCGGGCAGCAAAGGAATTTGCCCGGACAAATAAACGGTATTTCCAACCTTTACCGCTTGTGAGTAAGCGCCGATGGCACCCGGCGCATTTTTCGTTGCTATGATTTGCTTGTCCATCGGGTATTACCTTCATTGGTGAGCGAGGAGGCAATTATAACCACGAAGTCGCGTCACTATGAATCGATTAGAACCCCACGGCAGGTTCAGGATGATGCGCGCCTGGCTCTGACGGTAAATTTCAGGCTGCGTACCCGCTTAATCAGCCGCCCCAGATGATTGCGATCCCGCACCGACAGCGTGAACACCAACGTGGTAATTTTCTCACCGCTGCGCTCAAAGCGAATGTCTTCAATGTTGGTATCCATCTCTGACATCACGTTGGCCACCTTAGCCAGCGCACCCGGTACATCGTCGATATCCACCAGCATGGTCGTTTGAAATGGACCGCTGCTGTCTGCTCCCCACACCACCGCAACCCACTCTCTGGAACGTCGTTGATGGCGAGACACATTTTGACAGTCTGCCCGATGCACCATCACGCCTTTGCCAGCGGTGATCATGCCCTGAATGTTATCACCGGGTATTGGCATGCAGCAGCGCGCCAGTGAAATGATCGCATCCTCACCGCCTTCGACGACAAGCGGACCGGGATCGGCTTCGCTTGGCAACTGCATTGGCTGCTCTGTTTCCACCGACTCACTGCCGGCGTTAAGCATCCACGCGGCAACCATACTGGGTATGTGGTTGCCGAGTCCGATCTCGTAAAACAGGGTGTTCAGATCAGGCACATTCATTTGCTTGAGCAACGCCTTGATCGACGCCTCATCAACGTTGTCGATACTGGTGCGGTAACGCTTCAGGCCGCGGCCGAGCAACTGCTTGCCAAAACCGATGGTTTTATCAGCGCTCTGGTTTTTCAGGAAGTTCCGGATAGCATTGCGGGCTTTCGGCGTCACCACAAAATTGAGCCAATAGGCATTCGGCTGCTGGGTATCGGAGCAGATGATTTCAACGGTCTGACCTGATTCCAGCGGCATACTGAGAGGCGCGAGTTTGCGATCAATTTTTGCGGTCAGACAGCGGTTGCCAATATCCGAGTGCACCAGATACGCAAAGTCAACAGCAGTCGCGCCCTGTGGCAATCGATAGATGTCTCCCATCGGCGAAAAAACAAAGATCTCGTATGGGAAGAGATCGACTTTGACATTCTCATAAAACTCGAGCGTATCTGCGCTGTTCTGACGCATATCAACCAGGTTAGCCAGCCACTGATGCGCCCGCTGCTGTGCGGAATTGGCTTGTCCTTCCTTGTACATCCAGTGTGCGGCCACGCCAGTCTCGGCAAAGGTGTTCATTTCCTCGGTTCTTATCTGCACTTCAATAGGCACTGCCGCCGGGCTGAACAGCACCGTGTGCAATGACTGGTAGCCGTTACTCTTCGGGATCGCAATGTAGTCTTTAACCTGTCGCGGCAGAGGGTTATGCAAGCTGTGCATCACCCCCAGTGTTCGATAGCAGTCGTCCTGATTTTTAACAATTATGCGCACCGCGAACATGTCGAAGACGTCTTCAAACGCCGAGCGCTTATTACGCATCTTCTGGTACAGACTATAGAGGTGCTTCTCGCGGCCATGTACTTTTGCTTCAATACCCGCGTCTTCAAGTTTTGCCAGCGCCAGTATTTCAAACTTCCGAACCAGTTCCCGCCGGTCTTTGTTGCGCTTTTTAACAGCTTCGGTAAGAACACGATGACGCGCCGGATACAACGACTTAAAGCCCAGGTCTTCGAGTTCGTTTTTCATCTGGTAGATGCCAAGCCGATTGGCAATCGGTGCGTACACTTCCAGAGTTTCGCGCGCAATACGGCGACGCTTGTGATCCGGCATCGCACCCAATGTGCGCATATTATGAATTCGGTCAGCCAGTTTGATCAATATCACCCGGATATCATCAACCATGGCAAGCAGCATCTTCTGGAAATTAGCCGCCTGGGCCTCGGCCTTCGATTTGAATTTGAGGTGGGTCAGCTTGCTGAGGCCGTCCACTATGACGGCGACATCATCACCAAAGCGTGACTCAATTTGCTGCAGAGAAATGGTGGTGTCTTCAACCACATCGTGAAGCAATGCAGCCATCACGCTGCGATAGTCCATATTCATCTCGAAGACGATTTTGGCTACCGCTATGGGATGAAAAATATAGGCTTCGCCAGACGCCCGGCTCTGGCCGGTATGACCTTCAGCAGCGACCTGATAGGCGCTGTAGATCTCGGCGATTTGTTGATCGTCGTAACGCCTCCGCATTAATTTGCAAAGTTCGTCGATCTCGGAATGTTGGCTCTTGCGGGTCAGTGTTGGAACCGGCAAAGTCAGCGTCGGAGTGTCAAATGTCCGAAGCGGGAGCGGGTAATGTTTCACCAGCCGCTTCCTCAATAGGCATGATCTCTTCTACTGATTCAGTTTTTACCAGACCTTTGGCAATTTCCCGAAGCGCAATAACAGTAGGCTTATCGTTTTCCATTGCGACCATCGGTTCCGCGCCGAGTGATATTTTGCGTGCGCGCTTGGATGCCTGCAAGACGAGCTCAAATCGATTGTCTACGTGTTCGAGGCAATCTTCTACGGTGACGCGAGCCATGGTTACTCCTGGATGAGTTTCTAATGTGTGTCTGGAAAAGCCGGGGTATGCGTGCAGGCCACCGGAATCTTAAGAGAAGTTACTGCACCAACAATAAATATGTCACAGGTGATACAGCTTCGCGACCTTTTATTTTAGTGACATTGGGCCGGAAAACAAGCTCCGCGCCAGTCTATCCCGAAAGCATTGCCGACAATACCGCCTCATTCTCTGCACTTTGCCGGCAGACTGTGACACGTTTGGAGAGTATTACACCGCACAACTCATCAATGGCCTGGTCAAAGTTGTCGTTAATGATCAGGTAATCGTAGTTAGTGAAGTGTCGCATGTCGGACACTGCATCACGCAATCGACGGTCGATGACCTCATCACTGTCACTGGCCCGGCCACGCAACCGGCTTGCCAACACCTCAAGCGATGGAGGCGCAATATATATTCCAGTAGCGTCAGGCATCAGGCGGCGTACCTGTTCTGCCCCTTGCCAGTCGATTTCCAGAATCACATCGACGCCGGCGGCCAGAGTTTTCTCAACCGCAAGCTGCGAGGTTGCGTAAAAATTGTCGAAGACCTGTGCGTGCTCAAGAAACTCGCAGCGCTGCAGCATGGCATGAAATTCGTCAAGGGCGACAAAGTGGTAGTCGACCCCGTCTTTGTCGTTCGGACGCATCGGTCGTGTGGTGTGGGAGACCGACACCTGCAGGCGCTCGAGGCGCTGGCACGCCTCTCGAACCAGACTGGTTTTACCAGCGCCCGAGGGGGCAGAGATAATGTATAGCTGGGCTGTCATGAGTTCCCGAAAGGTCTGGAGTAATTTTTCCAGACTACCTGATTTTTTCTAACTTGGCCTCTACTGTGGCGAAATTCTATATGACGCTAAATTCATCGCCAGTTACTGAACTCTGCGCCGTTTCAAGCACTGGCTATCATACGCGCATCATAGGCATCGACATCGGCGGCGATCAGCAACTCGACCAGGCGATCGCTGACCGGTAAACGAGTGGTCTGCTCGAAATGCAGAAACATCGGATTCGCATCGACGTCAAGAACGGCATAGTCACCGGTGGTCGTAATGCGCATGTCGATCGAGCAAAATCTGAGGTTCAGGGTTGCTGCGACCCGACGGCAGATACGCTTGGCTTCCTGCGGTAATTCGATCGGACGCACATGATCACTCTGCATGCGGCTGGAGAATTCCGATTCCATCGATTCAATGACGCCGGCAAACACAGAATCACCAATCACATAAGCTCTCACTTCATCACCGGCAATGTTCTCCTGATACTCCACAGGGGTGACTGGCATGTCTGCGATATGTCGACCGATATCATCAATCTGCCCGACATTCCATGATGAGGAATGCCAACCGGATGGACGATACAACAGCTCCTGATCCGTCAGACTGAAAAAGGCCTGCACTCGACGGAAATCATTACTGACAATAATCTCCGGCACGCGAATGCCCTGGGTGCGGATCATCTGCAACTGATGGATGCGGTAGCGCGAGTTGTTCAGCGACTCAATCGGGTTGACCCAATAGCATTCCATACCGCGGAACAAACAGCCCAGAGAGGCTTCTGTTTCACGCAGTTCAACGGCATCCGGTACGGTGCCGGCAGCGCTGGCACTTGCCAGCAGATCATCCCATTGCCGACAGTACACCGAGTTGACGGAAGACAGATCGATCGCCGACTGACCATCACGAAAACGAACAGTACCCGTCATCGGCAACGCGCAGTCATAAGTCACGGTCATGTCTTTCGGATACAGACGCGGATCAAAATAGGAGACGCGATTACCCCGGGCAACAATCTTGTTATATATTGCGGCTGCATGCTGATCTTCAGCTGTGCCTAACACCAGAATCATTGTTTCTCCCGAAGCATTTCACTTATATACCGTCGGTGTTATCACGAT
>CALKXD010000017.1 GCA_938003855.1 uncultured Granulosicoccaceae bacterium
GAGCAGCACGTTGATATAGTAGAAATGTAACCAGAGGGCTCCATTAGCAACAATCCTTGCCACCAACCGCCACGACAGAGAAACAGTTTCAATTGTGTTGCCCGCACCACGACCTCAGCAGCAACACAGCACATGAAAAAATAATTTTTATTTCACCCCGCTTCTCGCGTTGGCGGGTTATTCACGTTACGATGCGCGCGCGGAAGCTGGACAGACAGTCGCTGCCTTTTGTGCAGAGGAAAGTCCGGGCTCCACAGGGCAGAGTGCCAGGTAACGCCTGGGGGGTGTGAACCCACGGAAAGTGCAGCAGAGAGAAGACCGCCTAAGTCACTTTATGTGGCCGGTAAGGGTGAAAGGGTGCGGTAAGAGCGCACCGCGCTGGTGGCAACATTCAGCGGCAAGGTAAACCCCACTCGGAGCAAGATCAAATAGGGAAGCAATGCCGTGGCCCACGGTGCTTCCGGGTAGATCGCTAGAAGTGCATGGCGACATGCATTCCAGATGAATGGCTGTCCACGACAGAACCCGGCTTACGGACAGCTTCCGCTTCTTTACTGCTGACCTTTAAGCGCGGTTGCGCCTGCGCCATAACCCGGCTCTGCCGATGTACAGGCCAGCTGCACGCCGGCAAGCCAATTGATACTCACCACCACCGCTGACAATGACGCACGCCGACAGGCGTTAACCTGCCCCCAGGCATGTGCGAAGAACAGCTTACCGACGACGCCCCCGCATAGCTCGTCAGCGGGCATTTTTTTGCGCAACCAGATACTCGTAGAGTATTTTTTTATCCACACCGGTATGCCTGGCCACAATAGCAATCGCACGCTTCGGCGGAATTTCCGCCGCCACATCTACCAGGAGTCTGCGAACCTCGGGAGTCATTCCGGCCGGCTCTTTTCTGGCACCACCAACAACCACCACAAACTCGCCTTTTTGCCAAATGTCATTGCCGCGGGTTTGTGCCAGCACCTCCGCCGCCGATCCGGATATTATGGTCTCGAACACCTTGGTGAGCTCGCGACAGAGACAGAGCTGCCGATGCTCACCAAGCACATCAACAACATCGGCCAGGGCATCGACAATGCGATGTTTGGACTCAAAGAACACCGATGTCGATGGCACATCCGAGAGCTCCGCCAACATTTTGCAGCGTGCCGTTGACTTAGCCGGCAGAAACCCGTGAAACGTAAATACATCGGTCGGCAGCCCACACACCGAGAGCGCCGCAATCAATGAGGAGGCACCAGGCACCGGGCTCACTCCAAGCCCATGCTGATGACACGCGGCAACAATACGGTAGCCCGGATCACTTATTAACGGTGTCCCGGCATCAGAGACCAACCCCACCGACTCACCTGATTGCAACTTACCTAATACCTCCGAGACCCGATCACGCTCGTTGTGTTCGTGCAAGGAATAGAGTTTTGGGTTTAAACCCAGCCTGCGGCACAATGCGCCGGTATGCCGTGTATCTTCAGCGTACACGCAATCAACCGACGCAAGCGTTTGTTTCGCCCGCTCGGAAATATCAGACAAATTTCCGATTGGTGTGGCGATAACATAAAAGACACCATTTTTTGAAGGGCTCTTTTCTACGGACATAGTACAATTACCTTCAAGCAGCGATGCCAATCCAAACACACAACCATGGAAGCGCGACGCTACTAATGAATCACCAACACAAGCACGGGTTTAGATGCAAAGAAATGACTCGCGCACGGAGCAGCCAATAGTGCCCTATATTCGTCGTGCCAGTATCGCCACACACCTGCATTGCGGGATTTCGGTCGCCGCCAGAACCCTGCTGGCTGCCACTGTGCTCAGCACACTGATTGCCTGTGGCGGTCCAAACGTTGCCAAACCTACCGCCCGCGCACCTGCAGCCGCAACCATACCCACTCCTGAACTGGGCAACCGGCTACTGGCCGAAGGCGACACTGCACAGGCCGCACACGTTTTTGCTCAACTGGCAAGCAAGGAGGTCAATCCCCTTCAACGACAGGAGTACCAGTTACTGGCCACCGAGCTCTATTTCGACAGCGGATTATACAACGATGGAGCGCGGATGTTTGCAACATTCCCGCAAACACTGTCCACCGACACGTCGAATCTACGCAGGGATATCCTTGCCGCCTATAACGCCCTGGCAAAGCAAAATCCGCAGCAGGCACTGGAACAACTACCAAACGCGCAAACATTAACTGATCGCATTCTGCGAGTGCGGGCGCTCGAAATACAAGCTCGTGCACAGCAGCAACTGAGGCAACCCGACCTTGCCCTGAAAACCCGGATATTGCTGGAGGCGAATCTGGGTGTCCCAGAATCAATCGGTCTTAACCGACGAAAAATAAGAGACATGCTGGATCGGCTCGACAGACCCACCCTGCAAAAAATGGCCACGACACCGGCAGGATCAATCTATCGCGGCTGGCTGGAATACGCTTTGCTGATTCGCTCGCAACCGTCAGTCTCGCCCGAAGTCTATGCCCAGCGCAACCAGAACTGGCTGACCAGATACCCGGGCCATCCAGCGGTCGACACCGACCATCAAAATCCGGTGGTGCAAGTGGTCGACACCTCACAGGCCATTTCCACCAATCAGATTGCCTTGTTACTGCCGCTGACCGGCCAATTCAGCCAGTTGGGTGAGGCAATAAAAACCGGATTTGTTGCGGCAAGATTCGCAGACGGTGGTGCGTCATCAGTACGACTCTACGACACCGGCAGTGACACCAATGAAGCGCTGAAGCAATACGAAATCGCGACTGCTGAAGGCGCTACCCTGGTTATTGGTCCGTTGAATAAGGCGGCAGTGATTAACCTTGCGGCCAGTAACCGGATCAGCGTACCGACACTGTCATTGAACTACGTTGGCGATGATATGCCCGGACACAGCAACCTGTATCAATTCGGCCTGCTGCCAGAGGACGAAGCACGCGATGTCGCCTATTATTCTCTCAGTAACCAATACAAAAAAGCACTGGTAATCGCAATCGATAACACGCTCGGCACACGACTGACCACCGCCTTCACTGAAGCATTCAATAGCGCAGGGGGCAATGTCATTGGCACCGAAGTCATTAGCGAGGACGCCTACGACTACTCCCCCCAATTGAAAAAACTGCTGGCGATAAACTCCAGCAATACCCGCAAGCGACGGCTGGAAACACTACTGAGTACAAAGCTTGAATTCGAACCCGCCATACGTGGCGATGTCGACGCAATCTTCATGGCGGTCAGTGCCGAGCAAGCCAGACTGCTTCGACCGCAACTTCAGTTTCATCACGCTGGAAAACTGCCGGTACTTAGTACGTCAATGGTTTTCAGCGGCGAACCAGACGAACGTGCGGACGGAGACCTCACTGGAATTCGCTACAACGAAATACCCTGGCTACTCACAGACGCACAGGCGAATACTCCGTTTTACCAAAGCGCCAGTGCAACGTTGCAAGATAACACTCCGGGTATTGCCCGTCTGATGGCTCTGGGTATTGATGCCTATACCCTGCACACACAAATAGAAAACATGCGCCTGGACCCGGCGTATTCTGTTAACGGCAAAACCGGCGCGCTCTCTCTGGTGGAGGGAAACCGAATTCGCCGACGCCTGCAATGGGCTGAGTTTCAGAAAGGTATACCGGCGAAAATCGCCGATTCATTACCGCTGCCTGCCAGCCTGCCTCCGCTGAGCACAGAACTCTAGAACAGCCAGTTTGCGGAGGTTGTCGCGGGCCTGCACCACCGCGGCACACCACCGCCACCTGAAATAAGTGGTACGTTGTATGACAACTCGCGATGAAGGCAACCTGCACGAAGAGCAGGCCTGCCGGTTTCTGCAAGCACAGGGCTTGAAACTACTGACAAAGAATCATCATTGCCGTTATGGTGAGATTGACCTCATCATGAAAGACAATGCCACCATCGTATTTATAGAAGTGCGCTTTCGACGCAATGCCAGCTTTGGCGGGGCCGCCATCAGCATCACCCCTGCCAAGCAACGCAAAATCGTCCTGACGGCGATGCACTACCTGCAATCAAAGCGACAAGACAATGCGCTGTGCCGATTTGACGTGTTTGCGGTAACCGGCAATGATGAGGCACCTGTATGGATTAAGCATGCCTTTGACGCCGATTGCTAACACGGCCGACTGGCCGGTGGCTTTCTCTTTTTTGGGGCGACAGGCCTATTGGCTCTCTACCGCTTGATGCTCATCGCTACTTAACGACTTTGAGGTTCGGGCCTTTTTTGCGCCCACCTGCACCTGGCTTCTTGGAGGGCTCTGCACCTGCGTCTTCTTTCGCTGGCGGAGTGCCCGCGCTGCTGACAGATTCCAGCGTGGTTCGCTTACCGGCTTTTTCAGACGGTGCCGTTGATTCTTCGTCGCCACCCTCTCCGTCAAACATCATGCCTTGCCCGTTCTCACGGGCGTAGATAGCCTTCACACTGTATATTGGAACGACAATGCAGATCGCCTGACCACTGAACCGGGCGTTGAATGTGACCTCCTCGTTATTCATCAGCAATTCGCTGGTAGCGCTCGGGCTGATATTGAGAATTATCATGCCTTTCTCATCCAGATAGTCTTCCGGCACAATTGTACCCTTTCTGGTGGCGTCAACCATGAGATACGGGGTCAGATTGTTGTCGACAATCCACTCGTATATTGCACGTATAAGGTACGGCTGACTGCTTGTCATGCCGGGCTTATCACTGCCTGTTGTATCGTTATCTGATGTCACTTTTGCTAACGCATCTCTCGCTCACTTTCCGTGAGACTCATTTGAAAACCTTCACGATCAAACATTCGCTTTGCATATTTCGTGACAGCTGCGGCCTTAGAGGGCAATTCAACCCCGTAATGGTTCAATCTCCACAACATTGGTGCGACAGTCGCATCCACCAAAGAGTACTCGTCACTCAGAAAAAACTCCTTCAAAGCAAATACTTCAGCAGATTCAACCAGAGAATCATGCAATGCCTGACGCGCCTTGTCAGCTTTTTTTGCGTCGGGTCCTTCAATCAACGGTAGTAAGTCGTACCAGTCTTTCTCAATGCGATAGAGCGCCAGCCGGGAACGCGCTCGCGAAACCGGGTCAACCGGCATCAGCGGAGGATGCGGGAACCGCTCATCGAGGTACTCAGACACAACACGGGAGTCGTATAACACCAGATCACGATCGACCAGTGTCGGCACCGTGTTGTAGGGGTTCAGATGCAACAGATCAGCTGGTTTGTTGTCTGGATCAACGTCTTCGATCTCAACACTGATGTCTTTTTCAAATAGAACGATACGAACACGATGACTGAAGATTGAGCTCGGGTCCGAATACAAGGTCATCACCGAACGGCGTGTCACTGGGGCTGTCACATTATCTCCAAAAGTCATGTTGTCCGGGTGGCGAAGGATCCAGGATGTCGTCAGCAGGCACCGGCAAACGCCAGACGCCTGCTTGTGCTGCCTATGAGTGCGGTACGTCTTTCCAGTACTCTTTCTTCAAGAGTATTGCCAGCACCAGAAAAATCAGCAGAAACAACATCACTTTAATCCCCAGGGAATGCCTTGCTTCCCGGTTCGGATCACCCAAGTAATCAAGGAAGCTTACCAGATCGGTGATCACAGAGTCGTATTCTTGCGCCGACAGTTTACCAGCAGTCACTTGCTGGAACCCTTTCAGCACCTCATGGCCTTCACCATCCGACTCATAAACGGGCTTTTGCCACCCCTGCAACCCCGCCAGCACATGCGGCATTCCGACTTGCGGATAGACCGTATTGTTAGCCCCCATCGGTCGGGACTCATCGAGGTAGAACGACTTCATATAGGTGTACAGCCAATCCACACCGCGAGAGCGGGCAATCAGCGTCAGGTTAGGTGGCACCGCGCCGAACGCTTCCTTTCCGTAGTCTTTCGACATGTTGTTGACCATCAATGAGCCGATTTTGGTCCTCTCACCGTTTTTATCGGTGGTGAAGATCAGATTCTCAGACACTGCTTTATCGCTTAACCCGATATCCCGGGCCATGTGAGAATACCGGTGATAGTCCGCGGAATGGCACGACATGCAGTAATTCATGAAAATTTTGGCGCCACGCTGCAGCGTTCTGTCCGTGCGCTCAGGGGTAAAGTGCTCGAGCGCCGCTCCGCCGCCGGCCGCGGCTGCCATCTCTGGCAACACAACCAACGCCGCAACAGACAGTACTATCCGGAGTGATTTTCTAGTCGGGAGCATTTTCATTAGTAGTTCACCCTTTCTGGTACAGGCTTGGTTTTTTCGCCCTTGCTGATGAAAAACAGCGCAACAAAGAAACCAAAATAAACCAGAGAACAGAGACGTGAAATCCAGGTTCCAACCGGTGTAACCGGCTGCATGCCGTAATAGCCGAGCACAATAAACGCGACCACGAAAGCGATCAGGATTGCCTTATAGGCAAATGAGCGATAGCGAATGGACCTCACCGGATTGCGGTCAAGCCACGGCAGGAAGAACAGCACAGCGATGGCTGCAAACATCGCTATGACACCAGCCAGCTTGTCTGGCATCGCACGCAGAATTGCGTAAAACGGAGTGAAGTACCACACCGGAGCGATGTGCTCTGGCGTTTTCAGTGGGTCGGCCGGGATGTAGTTTGCGTGTTCCAGGAAATACCCCCCCATCTCAGGCGCAAAGAACACAATAGCAAAGAAAACAATCAGGAAGACGACGACGCCAACCAGATCTTTGACCGAGTAGTACGGGTGGAAGGGGATGCCGTCCAACGGGTGCCCGTCGGCGCCTTTTACTTTTTTGATATCCACACCGTCGGGGTTGTTCGACCCGACTTCATGGAGAGCCACAATGTGCGCAAACACCAGCCCGATCAACACCAGCGGCATCGCGATGACGTGCAGTGCAAAAAACCGGTTCAAAGTTGCATCAGCAACGACGTAATCACCTCTCAGCCATAGCGTTATTGAATCACCGACGAGTGGAATTGCACCGAACAACGAGATAATTACCTGCGCGCCCCAGAAAGACATTTGCCCCCATGGCAGCAGATACCCCATAAAGGCTTCAGCCATCAGTACCAGATAAATCAACATGCCGAAAATCCATAGCAGCTCCCGTGGCTTTTTGTAGGAGCCATACATGATGCCTCGCATCATGTGCAGATAGACCACCACGAAAAACAGCGAAGCGCCGGTCGAGTGCATGTAGCGAATCAGCCAACCCCAGTTCACATCCCGCATGATGTACTCGACGGACTTGAACGCCAGTTCGCCGTCAGCCTTGTAGTTCATGGTCAGGAAAATACCGGTCACGATCTGCAGCACCAGCACCAGCAGCGCCAATGATCCGAAGTAGTACCAGAAGTTGAAATTCTTCGGTGCGTAATACTTACCGACGTGCTTGTCCCACGTGGCGGTAAGCGGAATCCGCTCATCAATCCACGACATCAAATTATTTGCCTTGCTCATCAGGCCTGCCCTCCTTCGTCAGCACCGATCAGTATTCTGGTATCGCTCAGGTATTGATGTGGCGGCACATCAAGATTGGTTGGTGCAGGGACACCCTTGTACACGCGACCCGAAATATCAAAGCGCGAGCCGTGACACGGGCAAAAGAAACCGCCCTGCCAATCATCGCCCAGATCCGCTGGAGCGACTTCGGGGCGATAGGTGGGAGAGCAGCCCAGATGTGTACAGATACCGACCATCACCAGAATCTCCGGCTTGATTGAGCGGTACGAGTTTTTGGCATACTCAGGCTGAATCGATGCATCGGATTCGATGTCACGCAGATTGCCCTCCACCGCATCCAGCCCTTCGAGCAGGGCCGGGGTTCGCTTCAGCACCCATACCGGCTTGCCACGCCATTCCACGATCACCCGCTGGCCTTCTTCAAGCTTGCTGATATCGATCTCGACCGGCGCCCCCGCTGCACGGGCACGTGCACTGGGAGACATCGATGACACCAGCGGCACCAACAACGCAGCCGCACCTGCAGCACCGACCACGCCTACTCCTGTAGTAAGCAGACGACGCCTTTTTTTATCGACTCCAACAGGGTTATTGTCCCCATCAGAAGCAACACGATCTGTTGCCATTGGACACTCCAAAGATAATAAAAGAAATTTTTAACCACCTGCAGCGCTAACCTTGAACCGGTTTTCGCTGCAGCTGACAAATTTGGCTATTTCTGACGCCGTGAACACTGAAGCTCAGAGACCCTGGTGCAGACGTCGAAAATGCAGAGGTGAAAACCCTCCCCTGACAAACCCCCGACTATATCACAAAACCGCCCGAAATCTGACTTGAGGCACGTTTATAAGGCAACACTAGCGAGTTAAATGCCACGCCGGTGATTCGCTCGGCAAGACTGCCCGGCACACGCGTCAAAACAACGGCTGAGTTAGTGCTGGAAAACTCCATTTCGGTTGGCGCAAAAAACTCGATAACCGGGCATGTCTGTCCGGCGAAGACTCAACATGTGCCGAAAAGCTGCAGAAGCGCGACAGCTCTCCCTAAAGAGGGTTTCGGCCTGTTTCTCCACAGCTGTTGCCAGCATTTAATCTAGTATAGGCAATATAATTTTAAGCATTTGATTTTTTAGCAATTACAACTGAATCTCGTGCTTTACAATGTGCACACTCGCGTGGCTCTAATGCACCTCGGGCGGCATTTCACGGGCGATCGCCATTCCGGCCGACACCAGCTCTGCATTAACTGGAATAACATCACTCAAAACTAATCCCCGTCTGACTGAAAAGTGCAGCTTGCCGCCCAACCGCTGATACAGACTATCGAGGTATGCGTGCTTCCGCAGACACGGCATGCGCCTCCAGCCCCTCGCCGCGCGCAAGTACTGAAGCCACCTGACCCAATGCTGCGGCGCCCTCGGCAGAGCACGACACAATGCTACTGCGTTTTTGAAAATCGTAGACACCCAGCGGACTTGAGAACCGGGCTGTGCCTGACGTTGGCAATACATGGTTAGGCCCGGCGCAGTAATCCCCCAGTGCTTCTGCACTGTAGCGCCCCATGAATATTGCCCCCGCATGCCGAATACGCGGCAACAGCGATTCCGGATCGGCTACGGACAACTCCAGGTGCTCCGGTGCTATGCGGTTAATCAGATCAACCGTCTGTTGTTCGTTCTCCACCTGAATAAAGCACCCTCGCTCCCTGATCGACTGTTCTATTATTTCAGCGCGAGGCATTGAGGCAAGCAACCGGTCCATTGCGTCGATGACCGACTCGATGAAAACGGCGTTATCGGAAATCAGTATGGCTTGTGCCTGCTCATCGTGCTCTGCCTGCGAGAATAGATCTGCTGCAATCCAGTCCGGATCCGTCAAACCATCACAGACGACGCAAATTTCCGAAGGGCCGGCGATCATATCGATACCCACCTTGCCGAATACCGCGCGCTTGGCAGTTGCCACATAGATGTTACCGGGACCCACTATTTTGTCGACGGCCGGCACCAGAGCGGTGCCGTAGGCCAACGCGGCTATCGCTTGCGCGCCACCAATGGTAAATACTCGATCGACACCGGCGACCGATGCGGCCGCCAACACCAGATCATTAAGCTCACCGTCTGGCGCAGGCACCACCATTATCAGCTCACCCACCCCCGCCACCACAGCTGGTATCGCATTCATCAACACCGAGGACGGATAGGCGGCTTTGCCACCCGGCACGTAAAGCCCACAGCGATCGAGCGGTGTGACCTGCTGGCCTAACATGGTTCCATCAGCTTCGCTGTAGCGCCATGAATCCGACACTTGACGCTGATGAAAGCGCTTGATGCGGGCTGCCGCTTCAACCAGCGCCTTGGACATTGGCTCTGGCAACCGATCAAACGCGGCTTGCAAGCGCTCAGCGGGAATTTCAAGCTCCGCGGCATCTGTCACATCGCGTCGATCAAAAGTATTGGTCAGCTTGACAAGCGCGGTATCGCCCTGTTGCCGAATTTGCAGGATGATGTCGTCGACCACTGTCGACACGTCATTGTCCGACACTGACTCCCAGGCCAGCAGCGTCTGTAGCTGCTGGTCAAAATTGTCGTCAGCGACGTGTAAGCGGTTTGGCTTGATCACGCCGGCTCACTGACAACTTGGCGTCGCGTCGCGACAGCATCGCTGAGCTCCTGAAGCATCTCGACGGTATCGTCCCAGCCAATGCACGGATCGGTAATACTCTGACCTCGCAACAGCTCACGATCAGGCATTTGATCCTGCCGCCCTTCAACCAGATTGCTTTCAATCATCACCCCCATTATGCGGTGATCGCCTTCCGCCAGCTGCGAGCAGACATCACGACACACATAGCGCTGACGCTTGAATTTCTTGCGACTGTTTGCATGACTGAAATCAATCATGATATTCGGGGTGACGTTGCTTTTTTCCATCAATGCAGAGGCGTCGTCTACGCTTGCCACGTCATAGTTGGTGTGCGGCCCGCCGCGCAGGATCAGGTGGCAATCGTTGTTGCCCGACGTAGAAAAAATAGCCGATGCCCCGTCTTTCGTTACCGATAGAAAATGATGCCCCCGCGAAGCTGAGCAAATAGCATCTACAGCAATCTGCACACTGCCACCGGTACCATTTTTGAAGCCCACCGGTGCTGAGATCCCTGAGGCAAGTTCGCGGTGCCCCTGACTCTCCGTGGTACGCGCACCAATCGCCCCCCACCCCACCAAATCCGCGATGTACTGCGGGCTGATTAAATCCAGGAACTCGGTGCCAGCAGGTATACCCAGCGCGTTGATGTCGCGCAGCAGCGTGCGGGCAGTTTTGAGCCCCTTATTAATAGAGAAGCTGTCGTCGAGATCCGGGTCATTTATAAGACCCTTCCACCCCACTGTGGTACGCGGCTTCTCAAAATACACCCGCATCACAATAAGCAGGTTATCGCTAAGAGATTGCTGCACCGTGGCAAGCTTACCGGCATACTCGATTCCGGCATCGGGGTCATGAATCGAGCACGGTCCCACCACCACAACCAGTCGATCATCAACACGATCAAGAATACGTCGAATGCCCATTCGACTGTCAAATACGGTTTGCGAGATCTCGGCATTTACCGGTATCTCTGCCATCAGCTGAGCCGGGGACAGCAGCTCTTTGATATCTTTTATACGCAGATCGTCGGTGTCGAACTGAGCGGTGTTTTCGGTCATATCGCTTTTTCCAGCAAGGCGTTTTTAATATTAGCAATGAGCGCGTGAATGGTGTCGTGCTTCATTTTCATCGAGGCTTTATTAACGATCAGCCGGGCGCTGACGTCAGCGATTTCATCAAGCACCAGTAATCCGTTAGCTTTCAGGGTAGAACCGGTCTCCATGATATCGACGATGACATCGGCCATGCCCACCAGAGGTGCCAGCTCCATCGACCCATACAGCTTGATGATTTCGACTTGCTGACCACGGCTGGCAAAATAGCGACGGGTTACCTCGGGATATTTGGTCGCTACACGCAGGCCTTTTTTGGCATAAGGGTCAACTCCCTCTTTACCCGCCAGCACCAGTCTGCAACGACCAATACCCAGATCCAGCGGTTCGTACAGACCATTGCCATTGTGCTCCAGCAACACATCTTTGCCAGTGACTCCAATGTCGGCCCCGCCGTACTCGACATAGGCCGGCACATCTGACGCACGCACAAGCAGCAAAGAGGTGTCCGGCACATTAGTGCCCACCTGCAGTTTTCTTGTCGTGGTGGCGTCCTCTGCCGGCGCAATACCAGCAGCCAACAGCAACGGCAGGGTGTCGGTCAGAATTCTGCCTTTGGTCAAGGCAATAGCGAGTGTCTCAGCCATTTTTATCGCTCATTGCCGTTGCTACCCGGCTTCGCGTCGGATGTCGGCACCGAGTGCCCGGAATTTTTCTTCAATGCGCTCGTAACCACGGTCAATGTGGTAAACCCGCTGCAGGTGGGTTTCTCCTTTGGCCACCAGTCCGGCCAGCACCAGACTGGCTGATGCACGCAGATCAGTCGCCATCACCGGCGCACCTTCCAGTTGCCTCACACCACGGGAAAACACGGTGTTGCCATTAACCCGTAAATCAGCCCCCATGCGCTGAAGCTCCTGCACGTGCATAAATCGATTTTCGAAAATGGTCTCGGTAATGGTGGCTGCCCCATCCGCTATCGAGTTAAGCACAGTGAACTGGGCTTGCATATCGGTGGGAAACGCCGGGTACGGGGCGGTGGTAAGGTCGACCGCGCGGGGATGATCGTAGCGGCAGCTAACAGAGATTTCATTGTCGGTAATACTCAAATCGGCACCGGCTTCGTCGAGCTTGTGCAGCACAGCATCAAGGGTATCTGCCCTGGCGTCTTTCACGGTCAGCGTGCCACCGCTGACCAGCGCACCCACCAGAAAAGTGCCGGTTTCTATTCGATCCGGCACCACGCGGTAGTGGCAGCCGGTTAATCGGTCGACACCGTTGATAATAATCTTATCGGTACCCGCGCCCTGTATGTCGGCACCCATGGCAATGAGAAAATTGGCCAGATCAACGACCTCAGGCTCCCGTGCCGCATTTTCGAGTATTGTCCGACCTTCCGCCAGCGTGGCTGCCATCAATAGATTTTCTGTACCGGTAACCGTGACCAGGTCAAAGCAAATCGTCGCTCCTTTGAGCTTTTTGCAGCGGGCTTTTATGTAACCGGCTTCCAGATCAATCTCAGCACCCATCGCGCGCAGGCCATTGATGTGCAGATCAACGGGACGCGCACCGATGGCGCACCCACCGGGCAACGATACTTCGGCCTCGCCGAATCTTGCCAGCAATGGCCCCAGCACCAGAATCGAGGCACGCATTGTTTTGACTAGCTCGTAGTCAGCCGAATAGTTAGAGACATCAGTCGCGTCGGCTTCAATCTCCATATTGTCGGTCAGCGTCAGTTTAACCCCCATACGTCCCAGCAACGTCATGGTGGTAGTCACGTCTTTGAGGTGTGGCACATTCTGCAGCACCACAACATCATCACAGAGCAGTGTGCCCGCCAGTATGGGCAACACCGCGTTTTTTGCACCGGAGATACGCACCGAACCGCTCAGCGGTGTACCACCGGTTATGATCAATTTATCCATGAGGTAATTTGTAGCTCGACATAGGCAGCGTCACGAGCACTGTCTTCTCGTGCTTGGTGCAACAGCGTAGTAAGGTCTGGTGCCGCTAGCAACGCGACCAGGCATGAATGAGGATAACTGAATCAGCGCTCCGCGGGCTGGAATTCTGCGTGGCAAAATGCCCCGGGACATGCACGGTTTGTCAATCTCTAAAGATACCTGTAGTGATCATAGGTATCAGATTGACCGTGCAATTCCACCATCGGGGCACATTCACCACAGCAGACTTTCTGCTGTAAAAACTTGCGGCTCTGCTGGTCCTGCTCCAGAACGCTAACCGATCCACGTCCGGGGCGACTGGCACCTACCCACCGGCGGACCGCACAGCGCAGGCCGACATGATAGCTGATTATCAACACACACCCAACCGTTTGCCAATCGTTTCAAAGGCACCGAAAAAAGCGTGCAGATTACTTCGATAGCCCGGGGAAAGAAACCGTCATCAGCGCAAATAACGCGGCGCGGAAAGCAGAAACAAAGCGACCAGCCTTCACCCACACGCTACGCTGGGCTGCCCTGTCTGCAGCCGGGGCCGTCTTTGTTATTTTCCGTTTTTGGTTTCAAGGGCGGTGATCAGCCCGGCGACACCGCCTTTCTTAATCTGACTGGAAAATTCCGATTTATAGCCAAGCACCAGGCTGATGTTTTCAACCTCGATATCATAGATCAACCAGTTGTCTTTCATTCTCAGCTTATAGTCGACGGGTATATCCGCACTGGCAGCAGGGTCCTTGAACAGCGTTTTGACTTCGGCCCGGTCATCACGTTTACCTTCCTTGAAAGGCAAAAACTCCATCGATTGACCCGAATACTCATCCAACGCCTTGGTGTAAGTGTTCAGCAGCAAATCACGAAATTCTGACACCAGTGAGACTCTTTGCTCAGGTGTGGCCGTTTTCCAGTGCTTGCCGACAGTAAGTTTGGTCATGAGATCGAAGTCGATGTGCGGTAGCACATCTTTATCGACAACCTGACGCACAAATTCGCTGTTACCTTTGGCTTCCGGATTGTCCAGCGCTGCAATCAGATCGTTGGTCAACTGCTTGATAAGATCTTCCGCAGGATGCGCGAGCGCAATTGCCGGAAGAAGGAATATCGCTGCAAGCACAGCGCGCAAAGTATTCATGATTGGATTCCCGTTAAATTCTCTTAGAATAATTCGATTGTAAACCCTGTACCCGCAGGCGTATTTGAAACAGGCCCCGTACTCAAAGGCTGCAGACTGGTTGATGATTGAGCTCATCATATCAACGGCAACCTTAACCGGAGCTTTTCACTCACAACTGCCGACGGAACTCCCTGTGTGTTCAGGAATTGCCACTCCACGTCATTACCATATAAGTCCACTTGGAGAAAAATCCAGTAGCAACGCAGGTTCCGCCATGTGTCGGTGGCCCTGGTCAACACTATTTGCCAAAGTATCCGCACTAGGGAATAAAATTACCAGCCTCTGCACGATTCAGCCCGCTACAACTTGTTACATCATTGCAGATCAAAGTGCGTGAATAATCCGAAAACCCGCAAGCGGGCGCAGGGAAATACCGCTGTATGAACTACAATTCATGCAACGCCGGAACCGCACACCAACTCACCGTACTATTGAAGAAAAGATCGCACAACGCGACCTGATCCTGTAACTTTTGGTGCCAGGTCAACATTGCGATAGAGACACATACCTCCACCTGACACAGGCTTGCGCAGCATATTGGCCGGACATTGTTACACTACTGATTCGCACAACAATGAGACCAGTTCACCCTGCAAGGACAGAGAAGGGAATTTCAGCCAGATGAAAGCAAAGAATCTCTTACATTACATCAGGTTAGTTTTTTTCGCGTTGATCGCGCTTGCGCTGTGCAGTTGCGCAACAACACGCCCGCCACCTGACGCCGTCTCCGACCCACTCGAGAAAGTAAATCGAGTTGTTTACAACTTCAACGAAAAACTGGACCGGTACGCTCTGAAACCTGTCGCAGTTGGCTACAAAAAGGTAACGCCAACGCTGGTACGACGCGGAGTAAGTAACTTCTTTGGGAATCTCGCCGACGTTTCGGTAGCCGCCAACTCTCTACTGCAGGGTAAATTCGAGCAAGGCCTATTCGACACCGCACGTGTCGCTGTCAATACGGTCATCGGACTGGGGGGCGTGCTGGATATCGCCACCAAAATGGATCTGGTCCGGCACAACGAAGATTTTGGCCAGACACTTGGCGTCTGGGGCGTGCCTGAAGGGCCATACCTGGTGCTGCCGTTCTTTGGCTCGCAAACATTGCGAAGCACCGCCGGGCTGCTGGGGAACAGCCAGATTGAACCGCTCAATTCCGACAGCGTATCAAAGTCACTGCGCGGCAAGCTGGTTGCCGTGAATGTCGTCAATGCACGCGCCAACCTGCTTGCCGCCTCGTCAATACTCGACTCGGCATCGCTTGACCCCTACGTGTTTGTTCGCGACGGTTACCTCAACTGGCGTCGCCAGCAAGTCTACGATGGCGCTCCCTCTTTGTTTCGAAAGGACGACGAACTCGACATTGATGCCACCATGGGTCACGATGATATCGATAAACTCGACGATCTCGATGAAGACGACATCGACTTACTAGATCAAATGGATTTCGACGAAATAGACCAACTGGACCAGCTGGACGATGAACCGTTACAAGATGAACTGGATCTGATCGATCAACTGGACCAGCTCGATTGAGCGACCCTTCTTAGTAGAGCACGGCAACTTGAATACTGATACGCCTGTCCGGCCGGTACCGGTGGCAAACGACAATCAACCGGTAAACAACGTGGCCCCCAGCAACGCCAACCCAACCGCACAGGCACCACTTGACACTCTGAAGATCGCCAGGGATGTCCTGACCACAGAAGCCGAAGCGATAAACACGGTTGGTCGACGCGTCGGCGAGGAATTTACGCAAGCCTGTCAACTGCTACTCAATTGCACTGGTCGTGTCGTCGTCTGCGGCGTCGGCAAATCCGGACACATCGCCAACAAAATTGCCGCCACCCTGGCCAGCACCGGCACACCGGCATTTTTTGTCCACCCCACTGAAGCCAGTCACGGCGACTTCGGTATGATTCGCCAGGAAGATGTCATCATCGCAATTTCCTACAGCGGCGAATCCGATGAACTGAAAGCGATTCTGCCGCTACTGAAACATCGCGCTAACCCGATAATCGCTCTGACCGGCCGGTTGCAATCTTCCCTGGCACTATCCGCCGCAGTGACCATCGATGTCTCAGTCGACGTTGAAGCCTGCCCGCTCGGCCTCGCACCCACCTCAAGCACCACGGCAACACTCGCGATAGGCGATGCGCTGGCCATTGCCGTGTTGCAGCTGAGGGGTTTTAACGAATCCGATTTTGCACTCACGCATCCTGGTGGGGCACTTGGCCGACGGCTGTTGTTACGTGTTTCAGATATCATGGTGACCGACGACGAAATCCCATTGAGCTCACCGGAAACCTCATTGAAAACCGCGCTGTGCGAAATGAGCGCGGGGAAGCTGGGGTTTTTAATCATCATCAACAGCAACGGCAAATTGCGCGGGGTGTTTTCCGACGGAGACCTGCGGCGTGCTCTGGATCGCGACATCAACATCAACACCGCTCGTATGGCTGATCTAATGACTCCCGGCGGCGAGACCATCAGCCCGGGACAACTGGCGGTTGACGCCCTGACTCTAATGGAAAAACAAAAAATATACGCACTGCCAGTAGTGCAGTCAGACGGCACGGTCTGCGGCGCATTGAATATGCATTCGCTGTTGAAAGCCGGGGTAGTCTAGACATAACACCCACGCACGTTAATAACACGTGATTGCGGAGCCCGGCTCGCCCGGCTATCCGCACAGGTACGGCACAGTAACAGTGGCAATAACAACCTTCATCCGAGTAGCATAAATGGTTAGTGCAGCACATCTGGCAACGTCAATCGAAGCCATTATATTCGACGTCGACGGAGTCCTCACCGACGGCGGCCTGTACCGCAGCGATGACGGGCAGGAAACCAAACGCTTCCACGCAATGGATGGCCTTGGCATGAAAATGCTCGCCGAAACCGGCATTACCATCGCAATCATTACCGGACGCACATCCGATGTCGTCACGCATCGTTGCAAAGAGCTGAACATTACACACGTCTACCAGGGACAGCACGACAAACTGTCCGCATTCGAAGACCTCTGCAGCAAACTGGATCTCGCCCCGTCGGCGTTCGCCTATATGGGTGACGACATCATCGACCTACCGGTCATGCGTCGGGTTGGACTGGCACTGACGGTTCCCGAGGCCAACGACGAAATCAGAGCAATAGCCCATTGGACCAGCACACGACGAGGCGGCAACGGAGCGGCCCGCGAAGCGTGCGAATTGCTGCTCAAAGCAAAAGGGCTGTACAGCCAGGCCGTAAAACGATTTATGGTCTGACCGAATCGGCAGCACGCCTGGTGCAGTGATGTGCACCGGCAGTATTCGGTAACGCGCCCGTAGCGTGTACAATCCCCCTGCCCGATCAGCATATTTTGATCAGACAATTATTCCTGCCGACAAGAAGCGGCAGTCGGCCACATCACCGCTCACCACCGCCAACGATAGAGCGACTTACAGCACAGCAGCCCCACTATGCCAAAAACGCTCGGCCGTACACTTTGGGTTTTCGCACTGTTGGTTATTGCCGTTCTTTCATGGCAGTGGCTGGATGATAGCGGCAGCGCAAGCAGCAGCGCTGAGGGCACAGTGTCTATGGCCAGAAACGAAACCGACTACTACCTCGAAGACTTCCACATTGTCAGTGTCGACAACCGGCAGGGGCAGGTCTATGAGTTGCGGGGCAAGGCCTTATCGCATTATTTTAAAGGGGGAAATTCTGTTGTCGACCAACCCCTTGTGCGGGTTTACAGCGAACAGCAACAACACTGGCAGGGCAGTGCCGACTCGGGCGAAATCTCACCTGATTTTTCAACACTGAGCCTATCCGGTAATGTCGATCTCTACCGTGATCGCGACTCAAACCAGGCTCCTATACAGCTGGAAACAGAGTCAATCACCATTAACAATACCAGTCAGACTATGCAATCCTCCGCCACCGTTCTGATCAAATCAGAAAACTGGTCGTTCAGAGCCAATCGCATGCAGGCCGATATCAACACCGGTATGCTGTCGTTTCAAACGGGGGTCGAGGCGGACTATGCGGTGCAATAACGCCAACAGCAGACAAGGAGCGATAACGTTGCCATTACTATCTGTGCTACCACGGGCACTTTGCATTCTGGTGCTAACGTTGCCCTGGCAAATTTCATCGGCCAATCCGGCTGATCAAAAAAAAGCCATTAACGTTAAGGCAGACACCTCGGTGTTCGACGAACGCGCTGGCACCCAGGAACTTGCCGGCAATGTCGAAATCACCCAGGGATCCATGTCAATCAGTGCAGATTCGATCAAGATCGAGCTCAAAAACGGCGCACTTTTTCGCATCACCGGCACAGGCAGCCCTATCCGGTTCCAACAACTGTCAGAAAAAAACGAGCTGATGCGAGGGCAGAGTGAAGAGATTGTGTACAACACACAAACCTCTGATATTACCTTCCGGGGTGATGCCAGATTCGAGAGACCGGGCCAGGAGTTTACCGGACACTCCATCGAATACAACATGAATGCACTGACCTTCAAAGCAGAGGGGCGCAAGAACAACTCAGACAACGGACGTGTCAGCATCGTGCTGCAGCCCGGGGAAATCAAGCAATGAGGCCCCGCACCGTCAGCGAGCCACTGCTCGCTCAGCACCGTGGCAAGATCCTGCAGAAAGCAAAGCCGCGCATTTTACACCTATGCCATGTCGACTCAGGCTTGCGCTGATGGCAACTCTGGCAGCCACCGATATCAGGAAATCATACGGCAAACGACAAATCCTGACTGGCGTAAACCTGCATGTCGATGAGGGCGAGGTCGTTGGGCTGCTCGGGCCAAACGGGGCGGGAAAAACCACCTGCTTTTATATTGTGGTGGGGCTGGTCAAGCCTGACAACGGTAAAATTGTACTCAATGATCGCGAAATAACCCACCATCCAATGCACGCCAGAGCGCGCCTGGGGGTCGGTTATTTACCCCAGGAAGCGTCAGTTTTCAGAAAACTGACTGTCGAACAAAACATTCTGTCAATACTCCAATACCGCGACGATCTGCACAAACGCCATTACCGTGACACCGTCGAAGTGCTACTCGAAGATTTACAAATCACGCACATACGTGACAGCCTCGGCATGAGCCTGTCCGGTGGTGAACGCAGACGGGTAGAAATAGCAAGAGCATTGGCAGCTGACCCCGCTTTCATTCTTCTAGATGAACCGTTTGCCGGCGTTGATCCCATCTCTGTACTCGATATACAGCGTATCATTGTGCACTTGCAGCAACGAGGTATTGGCGTACTAATCACCGATCACAACGTGCGCGAAACACTGGGGATATGTGAGCGCGCCTATATCCTCAGTGATGGCAAAGTGATCGCCGAAGGCAGCGCAGAACAGATACTTCAGAATCAGAAAGTCAAGGAGGTTTATCTGGGGGACAATTTCACTCTCTGAAGAAGACAGCATGACCGTTCCGTACAACGGCAATCGCTTTACGCCAAACGCTATTGACAGCCGCATACAGGTCAGAGACGACGGCAGAAAAACGACGCCAACAATCGGACACACCACCGGTGATATCCCGGCGCCTGTGCAACATCTTTACCACATTTACCGATACAATAAGACACCATGCAATACCGACAAATAAAGTAGGTTTCGCATTGCAGTTAGGGACTTTTGAACCATACTTTACTCGTGCATCGTCGCTGCAGTTGTAGCAACACGGAGCATATAACGAAGCAACAACGGTCTTTGGCATTTGGAGGTTCACGCTGGCAATGGACGCCGGGCGATCACTCCACCGAGGAATGCCAAAATGAGTTGCCCCCCAAACGACGCGCTACGTTGGCATGTTCGTGTGGGAGGCCACAATCTCAGTTGATCGTCCGCTACAAGTCATCAACGGGTAAACGCACATATCTATGAAACACTCCCTGCAAATGAAAATCGGCCAACAGTTGGCCATGACACCGCAGCTGCAACAGGCGATAAAACTACTACAACTTTCTACTCTGGAACTACAAACCGAGATACAACAAGCGCTTGAAACCAACCCCATGCTGGAGGTTCAGGAAGACAGCGAAGACAACTCAGAGAAAGAAGCTGCCAAAATGCGCAGCGACAACGAAAGAGAAAGTAAGGAGCAAGATTCCGAAAAAGATTCCAGCGATGACAGTTCCATCGACCACATGGAAGACATGAACTCAGCCATTGAAGTGTCAGATGCTACACCGGACATCCCTGACGAACTTCCAGTGGACAGCGCCTGGGAAGATATCTATGAGCCGGCCTACGGGTCCGGCTCTATGCAGTCCGGCGAAGAAAACCAGCGCGACTTCACCGAATACACCAGTGCCGGCAGCGGCAACCTGCAGGACCACCTGCTCGAACAACTGCGCCTGCGATCTATGACTGAGTCAGACCAGATCATTGCAGCAACCGTGGTCAACTGCATCGACGATAACGGCTATCTCGAAGACGAAATAGAAGACATCCTCGAGGCCGTAAATGCAAACTTTACCAACCCGGAGGATTTTTGCGATGCCGAGGAAGTTGAAGCTATTCTTAGACTGATCCAGCAGCTTGATCCTATCGGCTGCGGATCACGGGATACCCGCGAATGCATGTTGATCCAGCTTCAGGAAATGGACACCAGCCCACACATTGAAGTCTGCAAGCAAATGATAAGCGAGCATTTGCAAATGTTAGCCGCACGCGACTTTGCGAAAATCAAGCGCCAGCTCAAAATTAATGACGCCCAGTTGCAGCAGTCAATTCAGACGATCCAAAGCCTCACTCCGCGCCCCGGGTCGCAAATCGTTTCAAACAAACCCCAGTATATTGTTCCGGACGTCTTCGTGAAAAAAGTCAAAGGCGTCTGGCGCGTTGAACTGAACCCGGATATCGCGCCGAGACTTGCGGTAAATTCAATGTATGCCGGATTGGTTAAGCGAGCCGACAAAAGCGACGATAACAACTACATGCGAAACCAGCTACAGGAAGCACGGTGGTTCATAAAAAGCTTGCAAAGTCGCAACGAAACACTGCTGCGGGTTGGTACCGCTATCGTTGAGCGCCAGCGCGGTTTCCTTGAGTACGGTGATGAAGCCATGCGACCACTGGTACTCAGAGATATCGCCGAACACCTCGAGCTCCACGAGTCCACCATTTCCCGTGTCACAACACAAAAGTATATTCACACGCCACGTGGTATATTTGAATTCAAATATTTTTTCTCGAGCCACGTGTCAACCTCTGACGGTGGCGAGTGTTCGGCAACTGCCATACGGGCAATGATCAGAAAGTTCATTGCCAAAGAAGACCCAGGAAAACCTTTGAGCGATAGCAAAATAGCAAGTACACTGGTGGCGTCAGGGATACAGGTAGCCAGACGGACCGTCGCTAAATATCGGGAATCTATGTCTATACCACCATCAAACGAAAGAAAGCGACTGACCTAAGTGGTCATTGCGCCCAGCGCATGAAGTCTATTTCAAGCACAATATCCCTCAGTCAGTGCAACCACCAGGGCGGCGTATCCGCCCTGGCGGCACCCGTAATATCAACAGCACCCTGCTGCGGCCCTGCCCTTCGGCGGACGGCCAGCACCCTTCTGTTCCGGCCCCTCAAACATCGCGCTGTTCACTCTATACCCGGACGGCCGATGATTGTCCCTGCGCAAAGCAATTACGCAATAATTATCAGGAGAGAGACGAGCATGAACTTAACCGTCACTGGACACCACATCGACGTCACAGATTCGCTGCGTCATTATGTCACATCAAAAATGGATCGCCTCGAGCGCCATTCCGACGATGTAATGGATGTCCACGTTATTCTCACCGTTGAAAAACAACGACAACGGGCAGAAGCGACCGTAAACGTTAAAGGGGCTCAACTTTTTGCAGACACAATCGAGTCCGACATGTACGCTGCGATCGACCTGCTCACCGATAAACTGGACCGGCAATTGATCAAGCACAAAGAAAAGCTGAAAGATCACCACCGTAAAGACAAAGATAAACTGAACATCGATGCTATTGAAGAATAGGTCGGCAATCCAGCCGCAACTGGCCCTGTACAGACCGGCCCTAACCTAGACAATGTCAGAACACACAATCAGCAATTTACTGGACTTGTCCCGCATATCCTGCGGGGCATCTTCAACCAGCAAAAAGAAGAGCCTGCAACTGGTAGCCCAGCTCATGGAACACTGGTTGGGTTTCGACGATGATGACGACGACGACGGCGTCGATATGGACGTCATGGACGCACTTGCCGCTCGAGAGCGGTTGGGCTGCACCGGAATGGGTCACGGCATTGCCATTCCGCATGGTCGGGTGGACTTCATCACCGAACCACTCGGCGCTCTGGTCACACTGGACCAACCTGTCGATTTCGATGCCCCTGACGAGCAACCGGTCGATGTCGTTTTTGGCCTGCTGATGCCGGAAGATCAAACCGAAGAGCACCTGAAAGTACTTGCTTCACTGGCAAAATTTTTCAACTCACCGGAAAACCGCGCTGCTGTTCGATTGTCGCGATCCGCCGAGGAGCTCATTGAGATCATCGCCACCGCAGAGTCACAGGACTCCTGACCCACCGCATTGCCACCTGCGCACAACTGGCCACCGGCAATGCAACCTCAGAGCGGGCTGGATCCACGGCGGACATAACGATCGACCCCTGCAAGTCCTGACGGTTTTCAACCAGCCACAACGGATAGCAACCCATTGCCGGGCAGCGACGTCTGTGCAATTCTCTACGGACCCGACGAGCACAGCCACCCGCTATCGGTAGCAACGAATACAGGACATTCCAGATCAATACACTGACCGTCAACGAGCTGTTCCGGGATCTTAGTCAGCAATTATCTCTGACCTGGTCTGCTGGCCAGGACGGCAGTGATCGCTCGATTGAAAAGAGCTCAGCGGCCTATCGACCCAATCTACTCGGCCTCCTCAACCTGATCAGTCCGAATCGCATCCAATTGATCGGCAAAGCCGAGGTTGCCGGCATGTCCCGGCTCAGCAGCTCGGTGCAACAGGAAATATTCCAGCAGAACAGTCAGCTGATTATCATGGCCGACGGCGTAGAGCCGGACAAAGAACTCATTGAGTTAGCCACCAAAACCTCGACTCCGCTGCTGACCAGCCCGCTGCCGTGCCGCCGCCTGATCAACTCACTGGGGCAATATTTAACGCAACGCCTCAGCGACACTGTAATTATCCATGGCGTTCTGATGGAAGTGCTTGGCGCCGGCGTGCTGGTGACCGGCGAGAGCTCAGTGGGTAAAAGTGAATTGGCGCTGGAATTGATTTCGCGGGGTCACAAGCTGGTGGCCGACGATGCCCCTGAGTTCAGACGAATAGCGCATAATATAATTGAAGGCAGCTGCCCGCCTCTGCTGCGCGATTTTCTCGAAGTACGCGGACTTGGCGTTATAAATGTGCGCCGCATGTATGGTCATGCCAGCACCAGACACCAGAAAATACTGCGCTTCATCGTACGGCTTGAGTTGATGGACGAAGCCCGTCCGTTTGACGAAAGCACTCGACTCAGCGGCATCGAGCAAATCAGGGACGTACTCGGAGTTGAGATCTCCGAACTGACTATCCCGGTGGCGCCCGGTCGCAACCTGGCAGTGCTGGTAGAGGCCGCTGTGCGCAATTATCTATTGAAGAAAAGCGGTTACGATAGTGCAGAAGAATTTGAATCTCTCCAACAACAAATGATGGACCCCTGATGTTATGCAGATGATTATTGTCAGTGGCCTGTCGGGCGCCGGTAAAAGTGTCGCGCTCCACACCCTCGAGGACGAAGGCTTTTTTTGTGTCGACAACCTGCCAATCAGCATGCTGGTAGACCTGGCCCGGAAAATGTCAGCCGACACAGAAAGCTACGACCGTGTAGCCGTGGGCATAGATGCACGCGGGGAAGTTGACCTGCTCGATCAGTTCGAATCTGTCGTGACCCAGGTTCGATCTCTGGGGGTTGAAACCCAATTGATATTCCTCGATGCACAGGGCGAAACACTGATCACCCGTTTCAGTGAAACCCGCCGCAAGCACCCACTGTCCAGACACGGAGCGCCACTCGAAGCCGCCATTAGTACCGAACGCATTCTACTTGGACGTCTGGAGCAGATCGCTGACGTCGGCATCGACACTACCAACCTTAACTTACATCAATTGCGAGAAGTCATTCGCAGCCGGGTTATAGGCCTTAACCGCCAACCGATGAATATCATGCTGCAATCCTTCGGGTTCAAACATGGGCAACCACACGGCACTGACTTCATTTTTGACGTCCGCTGCCTACCCAACCCCTACTGGTCTGCCAACTTGCGACCAATGACCGGGCGTGATTCACCCGTGGCAGCATTCCTCGAGCAACACAACAGGGTCGAGCTCATGGTCGATCACATCAGTCACTTTTTTCTCGAGTGGGCGCCGATTTTCGAAGCGGAAAACCGCTCCTATCTGACGGTATCGATCGGCTGCACGGGTGGACGCCACCGTTCCGTTTACGTAGTTGAGGCTGTTAACAAACGGGTAAACACCAAGGTAGACAATATTACTGTTAAACACAGAGAGATTGACTAATAAATAGGTTTCTGCAGAATCGTTGGAGAATCCCGACTTTGCTCCCCGCTCAACACAGTGACAAACAAACCCGGGGAAATTAATACCAGCCAGTGACAGGTAAATCTCCCCGAGGCACCAGCACAACAAGGGACTACATTGCAGCATAAACACATAGACATCATCAACAAGCTTGGACTGCATGCCCGTGCTGCCGCCAAGCTGGTCAAGCTCGCCAGCAGTTTTGAAAGCAGTATCGAAATTGAAAAGGACGAGCAGCGTGTCAACGCAAAGAGCATCATGGGCGTTATGATGCTGGCCGCCAGTCGCGGCAACACCATTTCTATCTATGCAGAAGGTGCAGACGAAATCGACGCGATCCAGCAAATCGAAACCCTGATCTGCGATAAATTCGGTGAGCCCGAATAATGGCTTTGATGCTCAATGGCATGGGGGTGTCCCGCGGTGTGGCTATCGGGCCGGTGTTCATATTGCATCGAAATCAGCCGGAAATTATCGAAAAGGAGATTGACCGGAAAAACGTCGCCGCTGAAGTACGGCGATTTAAATCAGCCCACAGCGCTGCGCGTAAACAACTGCTCAAAGTAAGAGACGCTATTCCAGAGGGCTCACCGGAAGACATCAGCGCTTTCATAGAAACCCACATATTGATGCTTGATGACTCGATGCTGTCCTCCACGCCAGGCGACCTGATCAAGCATCACCACTGCAACGCCGAGTGGGCGCTGAAGCTGCAGCGCGATGCGATTGTAAAAGTTTTCGAATCAATGAACGATCCCTACATCGCCACCCGTCGTGACGATGTCTACCACGTATTCGATCGGGTACTGCAAGCGCTGGCGAGCGGTGGTAAAAATCGTGAAATCGACGACACCGTCAGCTGGAAAGATCAGATCATAGTCGCCGATGACTTAACCCCGGCCGATACCGTGCTAATGCAGCACCATGGCGTGGCAGGATTTGTGACCGAAATGGGTGGTCCCTTGTCGCACACTGCGATTCTGGCACGCAGCCTGAACATTCCGGCGATTGTGGGACTGACTGAAGCACGGCGCTATCTCAAAGCCGGAGAGCAACTGGTGGTTGATGGCAGTTGCGGCCTGGTACTGGCTGATCCGGACGACCAGACCATAGATCACTTTCACAAGCGGCAGCGCGAAATTCGCCGCAAAGCGCGTGAACTGGTCAAGCTCACCGATGCAAAACCGCGCACCAAAAGCGGCGAAAAAATCACTCTACTGGCAAATATTGAAATCGATGACGACCTAAAACTACTGCGCAAAGTCAACGCCGCTGGCGTCGGGCTGTATCGCACTGAATTTCTCTATATGCATCGCAAAGATATCCCCGATGAAGAAGAACACTATAAAACCTACCTGAAGGTTCTGCGTGCACTACGTGGCGCGCCACTGACGATAAGAACTGTTGATCTTGGCGCCGACAAAGAAGTTGAACCGGTTTATACCGGGCCACTGGCGCACAATCCGGCAATGGGCCTGAGAGGCATTCGGCTTTGCCTGAATGACCCATCGCTGTTCGTGCCGCAACTGCGAGCTATTTTACGCGCGTCCGCCAAGGGCCCGATCAAAATCATGTTTCCCATGCTGACCACGGTGCCGGAATTACTGCAGGCGATTCAGCTACTGGAAAACACCAAAGACACTCTGCGCAGCAAGGGCATAAAGTTCGACAATAAAATTCAGGTAGGAGGCATGATTGAAGTCCCTGCCGCGGCAATATCAGCAGCGCATTTCGCTGAGCACCTTGACTTTCTATCAATCGGAACCAACGACCTGATTCAATACACACTTGCCATTGATCGCATTGATGATCAGGTCAACTACCTCTATGACCCGCTCAACCCTGCGGTACTGGCACTGATAAAGATTGTTATAGAGGCTGGGCTAAAACGAAAAATACCGGTTACCATGTGCGGTGAAATGGCAGGTAACAGCGAATACACCCGCCTGCTACTCGGCCTTGGGCTGCGCAACTTCAGCATGCCGCCCAATTCTATCCTCGAAGTAAAAAATGTCCTGCGCGGCACTAATATCGCCACCATCCGGCGTCACGCTCTGGCACTGCTGCGATACAGTGATCGCAACAAGCAAGTTGACCTGATGGCCAAACTAAATGCCTAGAAAACGCCACGGGTGGAACGACGAACACCCGGACCGGCGCGCGCAACCATTACGATTAACCACCCTATCTATACAACAGCCGGACACAGTAAAACCCCCACGACCGGCCGACACGTAGCGGCCTTGAAAAACCGACAACCCTGAATTCAATCCAGAAGCCTATGCCAGATTCCGCAAAGATAACTGACCTGGAAAGACAAGACGCTGTCGCGGAAATACTCAATAGTGGCAGCTTCAAAGCCGCACACAGGCTGATACAGGCGCTACAGCCAGCCGAAGTCGCCGACTTGCTGGAATCGCTACCACGCTCAAAGCGCAAGCTTCTATGGACACAGATTGCGCTGGAGGATGAAGGCGAAATTCTGCTGGAAGTCGGCGATGAGGTACGCAACACCTTACTCGAGGAGATGGATACCGCCGAGTTGGTAGCGATATCCGGCAACCTCGACATCGATGATCTTGCCGACTTTGTTCAAGCGCTGCCAGACAAGGTCACAGACGAAGTACTGCACAGCATGGACAAGCAGTACCGAACGCGCCTTGAGTCCGTTTTACTGTACCCGGAAGACAGCGCCGGCGGCTTGATGGATCTGGATGTTGTCACGGTTCGGGCTGATGTCACCCTCGATGTGGTATTGCGCTTTCTGCGCTTAAAAGGAAGCATGCCGCGCCATACCGACAGAATCGTCATCACTGATCGCTTTGGCTTTTACCAGGGCGTACTACCGATACGCCGGCTGCTGACCAGAGACCCTGACACCAGAGTCGCTGATGTAATGCGGACTGACGTTGACGTCATTAACGTCTCTGAAAGCGATACCGATGTGGCTCGGTTATTTGAAGATCATGATCTGATCTCGGCACCGGTGGTCGATGACGACAACCGGTTACTGGGTCGCATCACTATTGATGACGTCGTCGATGTCATTCGCGAAGACGCCGAACAAACCGTTATGAGCATGGCGGGACTCAGTCAAGAGGACGATTTTTTCTCTCCCGTGGTGCGCAGCATGCGACGACGCACGCTATGGCTTGGGATAAACCTGGCCACGGCGTTTTTGGCCTCATGGGTGGCCGGGCAATTTGCCACCACACTCGACCAGATTGTGACTCTCGCCATTCTGATGACCATAGTTCCCAGCATGGGGGGCATCGCCGGCTCACAGACACTGACACTGGTCATTCGCGGACAGGCGCTTGGTCAGATCGGTACCGGTAACACCCGATGGATCCTGGCCAAGGAGGCAATCGTCGGCCTGCTTAATGGCCTGGTCTGGTCGATAATTGTGGCGCTGATCGCCTACCTCTGGTTCGGCGATAGTCGCATCGGTCTGGTCATCGGACTGGCGCTGATTGTCAATATGTCCACTGCTGGAATCGCCGGTGTGATGATTCCGGTACTGTTGAAACGACTGAACATTGATCCAGCGCTCGCAGGTGGCGTGGTACTAACCACAGTTACAGACGTGGTGGGATTACTGGCTTTTCTGGGGCTGGCGACAAGCCTGCTGTTGTAGGGCCGCTTCCGCCAGCCGGTTGCTGAATATTTGAGCAGTAGATTTTCTCGTCAACTGCGCCCCGCAACACACTCACAAGTCACTGAAATCACCGAAACAAACCGGCCGGTCCGCGCCACAAAAAAACACCGATCAATTCTACCCACAAGTTATCAACAGCTAATCACCAGTCTGTATACAAACAAATCCCCATTATGTTGTGGTTGAAATATTACAATCATCATTTTGTAGTGGTGCGCTCTTGACCTGCAAAACCCTCTGCCACTACTATTCCCTGGCTCAGCGATCATCACGCCAAACAGACCTAAAATTACCAAACAGCACTGTATCTTGTAGCCTGACAAAGAAGCAGTACAATATATAGTGCATGGAGACTGAATTACGATTCAGTCCAGCCATCTCAGACCGTTACACTCACAATAAAGTCAAAAGCACTGCCACAGGTGGTTTTTTGACGCACACATCAGCGATACAGAACGTACGCGCGAATCCATAAGACTCGCGCAGCACACGGAGCACAACACAAGAATGACCAAAGTCGTCGCAATTGAAAGTAAGGCGCAAACCGACTACGAAATCGGTATACCGCTGCAGGATGCGTCACTCGATATCTGGGATAAAAAATATCGTCTGAAAAGCAGAGAAGGCAATAACGTCGACGCCGACCTCGACGAGTCATTTCAGCGTGTTGCACGGGCACTCGCCGATGTTGAAGAAACCGAGGATAAAAAAGGACTTTGGTACGAGAAATTCCTGTGGGCACTGCGCCAGGGCGCAATACCTGCCGGGCGCATCATCTCGAATGCCGGTGCAAGAGAACACAAGCCTGCCACATCAACAATCAATTGCACCGTCTCCGGCACAATTGGCGACTCGATGGACGATATCCTTGGCAAAGTCCACGAGGCCGGCCTGACTCTGAAAGCCGGCTGTGGCATCGGCTACGATTTCTCAACCCTGCGTCCACGAGGTGCCTATGTGTCAGGCGCCGGTGCTTATACTTCGGGGCCACTGTCGTTCATGGATATCTACGACAAAATGTGCTTCACCGTGTCATCAGCCGGCGGACGTCGTGGCGCTCAAATGGCCACTTTCGATGTCAGACACCCGGATGTCTTTGAATTTATTCGTGCCAAACGCGAAGACGGTCGTCTGCGTCAGTTTAATCTGTCGTTACTGATCACCGAAGACTTCATCAACGCGGTCAGAACCAACGACAACTGGCAACTCGCGTTTCCTGTCCAAAGTAAAGAAATTGAAAGTGGCGAAATCGAACTCGACAACCCGGATCAAGTCATCTGGCTTGATTGGCCGGCCAAAGAAGGCTTCTATCAGAATGAAGAAGGCCTGACAGCATGTAAGATCTACCGCACTATCAAAGCACAGCGCCTGTGGGATGCCATTATGGCCTCCACCTATGATTTCGCAGAGCCAGGCTTTATTCTGATCGATAAAGTCAACGACCTTAACAACAATTGGTTTTGTGAGGAAATAAGGGCAACCAATCCCTGCGGCGAGCAGCCGCTGCCACCCTATGGCGCTTGCCTGCTTGGGTCGATCAACCTGACTCGCTTTGTCAGCAATGCATTTACCGAAGACGCCAGTTTTGACTGGGATAAATACCGCAATACTGTCTCTATCTTCACCCGCATGCTTGATAATGTTGTTGAAATAAACGGATTGCCGTTGTTCAAGCAACGCGAGGAAATTCAATACAAGCGTCGTCACGGTATGGGCTATCTTGGCCTGGGTTCGGCGATGACCATGATGCAAATGAGCTATGGCTCGAAAGAATCCCTGGAATTCACCGATAAAGTTACCCGGGAAATGGCCGTAAGTGGATGGAAAACCGGCGTTGAGCTCGCTCAGGAAAAAGGCCCGGCACCGATCATGGACGCTGAGTTCATTCTCACCAAAGACATGCTGCGCAAACGCCCCGAACTTATCAAAGACGGTTTTTCTGAAGGATCAAGAGTAAAAGGACGTGTGCTTATTGGTAAGTACAGCCGCTATATGCAGCAATTAGCCACCGTTGACAAAGAACTTACCGACTCAATAGCCGAAGTTGGTTGCCGCTTTACTCACCACACATCAATTGCGCCAACAGGAACCATCTCACTATCGTTAGCCAATAACGCCAGTAACGGCATTGAGCCCAGCTTTGCTCACCATTACTCAAGAAATGTAATTCGTGAGGGCAAAAAATCCAAAGAGAAAGTAGATGTTTTTTCCTACGAAATGCTGGCTTATCGTGAGCTTATAAATGCAGATGCCGTACCCTACTCGACTGATGAGAATTGCCAGCTGCCGGATTATTTTGTATCCGCTGACGACATCTCACCAACCCAGCATGTAGATGTACAGGCTGCGGCACAGAAGTGGATCGATTCATCCATATCAAAAACCGCCAATGTACCAACAGACTTTCCTTATGATGAGTTTAAAGACATCTATCTTTACGCCCACCAGAAAGGCTTAAAAGGCTGTACCACTTTTCGTTTCAATCCCGAGGCATTTCAGGGTGTACTCGTAAAGGAATCTGATCTTGAAAACACGACGTACCAATTTACGCTTGAAGACGGCAGCACGATCTCGTGCAAGGGCAATGAGGAAATCGAGTACGACGGAGAGATCCACACTGCAGCCAACCTCTATGATGCGCTCAAGGAAGGTTATTACGGCAAGTTCTAGCTAACCACTTTGCCTTCACCGCTGGCACCTTACTGATTAAAAAAAGGCGCTGGTAAAAACAGACTGAAGGCGAACTCATATTGGCTAACGGACCGCAAAAAATAGAAGCACATGACAAACATGACGATTAAAATTGACAACAAAATAGTCGGGTACAACGTCACCAAACCCGACCCGTCGATAGACCCGAATCAACTGCCTGCTGCTGAAATCATTCAGATGCACGAGGCACTAAAGCGACCTGACAAGCTGATTGGATCGACCTACAAACTCAAAACACCAGAGCATGTATCAGAGCATGCGCTGTACATCACCATCAATGATATCGTTTTGAATGAAGGCACCAACCACGAAATCCGTCGCCCGTTCGAAGTGTTTATCAACAGTAAAAACATGGACCATTTCCAGTGGATCGTCGCCCTGACCCGGATTATGTCAGCCGTTTTTCGCAAAGGCGGCGATGTTACTTTTCTGGTCGAAGAATTACGCTCGGTATTTGATCCTCGCGGCGGCTACTGGAACAAGGGCAAGTTGATGCAATCTTTAGTCGCTGAAATCGGCGATGTTATTGAAGAGCACCTGATTGGTATTGGCATGCTGCGCGATCCAAAGCAGGATACCGCCAAGCAGGTATACATCGAGATGAAGAAAGACGAATACCTCGAAACCACTAAAGAAACAGTGGACAGCAATACCGGGTATCCGGCTTCGGCAAAAGTGTGCCCGAAATGCTCAGTGAAAGCAGCGGTATTAATGGATGGATGCAGCACCTGCCTGAGCTGTGGCGATTCAAAATGCGGGTAACCCCTGTCGTTACTGCGTAACGAGCCAACATTATCGGGGTTGAGTTGCTCCACGGGCCTTTCACCTCGCGTAAGGTGCTCTCAGCTACTCGCGTATAGCGAGCAGTATGTTCATGCTTTGCATGTCCTAATAACGGTTGGCTAACCCGGATATCAACGCCATCCTCCAGTAGATGAGTCGCGAATGCATGACGACAGGCCGTGCATGGCGAAAGACTTCTTTATTCCAGCTTGACTGCAGGCAAAATGGATAGCGCGATTAAGCTGCCGGTTAGATATGGGTTGACAGGGTTCTGTCCCGGAAGCAGCCATCCACCGCGCAGCATCTTACGTTAGGCATTAGCGTGGCGGTACCACTGGCGCAGGCGTTCGAGTAAAGAGGCTGAAAGAATGGCAAAACGATCTTTATTGCCTTTGCCTTCGCCAACGCGTAACACCATCCGATCACTATCTATATCGTTGACTTTTAGATGGGCAATTTCATTGGTACGAAGACCTGCACCGTAAGCGATAGAGAAAGCAGATTTGTACTTCAGCGATCCTGCGTTCTCAATGAGTGCGGCAGCTTCTTCACGGCTTGGAAATACCGGCAGTCGCCTGGGCTTGTGGACAGCGGTGATCTTTTTGACTACTTCGGGTTTAGATAGTGTCGCCTCAAAGAAAAAGCGTAAACCGCAAACGGTAACGTTAATCGTAGCGGTAGAAGTGCCGGTCTCGGATAAATGCAGCTGAAATAAGCGAAGACCTTCTGCAGTGGCTTTAACTGGAGAGAAACCAAGAAACGCATTTAACCGTCTGACGGCTCTAATGTAGCCGGTCTGGATGCCAGGTTTCAGGTTACGCATGGTCATATCGTCGATCATGAGTTGACGCAAAGGGCTGATAGGTTTGCTAGACTTCCTCATGGCCCTGTACCTTGTAAATGTTATGTTGTAGGAAACACAACAGATGCAGGGGACAAGCCCATTTTGATTATCTATAGCGCAATATAAAATCTAAATTCTATAGACGAGTTATTCAAAGAGGCTACCGCGCGAGCGGTTTAGTAGAGGGGTGCTTTGCTGACGGACAGTTGTCATTCTGTCAAACATTCGGACCCCAATGTAATGCCCTGATGGCAAGTGTTATACGGCCTAAGCGCAGGTTCTGACAGAGAAAGTAGCTGGATCATAACGCAAATTCCTCACCCTGTTGTCTCGTTGATTTCCTACAAC